>JAAZZE010000009.1 GCA_014239255.1 Gammaproteobacteria bacterium | reverse complement strand
GGACCTCAGACGGCGGCGGTGAATACCTTATTGAAACGGTCGAACTGGCAGACCGGGGTACCACCATTACGCTACACCTGCGGGATGAGGATAAGGAGTTTGCCGAAGATTTTCGTATCCGCGGCATTGTCAGTAAATACTCCGATCATATTTCCCTGCCGATCGAAATGCATCCGCAGGATGAGGACAAAAAAGAAGAATGGGAAGCGATCAACAGCGGATCGGCACTGTGGTCACGGCCTAAAAATGAGATTACAGCTGAGGAGTACGAACGGTTTTACACAACCTTGAGCTATGACAGCGAGGCGCCGCTGGCGACTTTACACAATCGGGTCGAAGGCACTCTGGAATATACCTCGCTCTTCTTCATTCCAAAAAAGGCACCTTTCGATCTATGGGATCGTGAACAACGCCATGGCATCAACTTGTACGTACGTCGGATCTTCATCATGGACGATGCCAAGTACCTGATGCCCAGCTTCCTGCGTTTCGTGCGCGGGGTGGTCGACGCAGGCGATCTACCGCTAAACGTATCGCGCGAGTTCCTGCAGAATAACAAAGATATTGATCGCATCCGTGCGGCATCGGTCAAAAAGGTCCTCTCGGAGTTGACTCGCCTTGCCACCAAAGAACCAGAAGCTTATGCAGCTTTTTGGAAGGAGTTCGGCAAAGTATTAAAAGAAGGCATGGTTGAAGATCATGACAACCGCACAGTACTCTCGGATCTGCTGCGTTTCTCATCGACCCGCAATAAGGATCTTGACCAAACCCAGTCGCTCGCCGGGTACTTCAAACGCATGCCCATGAAGCAAAAAGCGATCTACTACATTACAGCTGACTCGCATAATGCGGCCAGCACCTCGCCGCATCTTGAAATCTTCCGCAAGAACGATGTCGAAGTGCTTTTGCTCAGTGATCCAGTAGATGAATGGCTGGTGTCCTCACTTAACGAATACAAAGACAAACCATTGAAGTCAGTGGCCAAGGGCGCGCTCGATCTTGACGATTTCGCCAGCCCCGAAGACAAAAAAGCGAGTGAGCAAAAAGAAAAGGATCTGTCAGAACTAACAGAAAAAATGCAGTCTGTGCTCGAAGGCAAGGTCAAAAGTGTGCGCGTCAGTCTCCGCTTGACAGACTCCCCGGCCTGCTTGGTGGCCGATGAGACAGACCTTGGAGGCAATCTCGAACGCATTCTGTCGGCCATGGGGCAGAGTGCACCGGACGCCAAGCCGATCATGGAGATCAACCCCGACCATCCACTCATCCGCCAGTTAGCCCCGGAGCATGCCCGGCTCGGGGACTGGACCCAGGTACTATTCGACCAGGCGGCACTCAGTGAAGGCGCCCCACTTCCGGAACCGGCTGCCTATGTACAGCGAGTCAATGACCTGTTAACGCGGGCAGCTCTTGCCGGCGACTAAGCACTCACCGAATCGCCCCATCATGGGTGACATTGATTATTCGGGAGGGTTGCCCTGGCGTCATCGGTCAGCCAGTAGCTGCTGACCGGTCTAGAACATCGCGGGCATCACCCACCCAATCAAGGGTGCCATCAAGGTCCGGCAAGGGGTTGCCGGCCTGATCTACACAGTTACGGCCAAAAACCAGGGATTCTGTCACCCGGCTACGCGAACTAATACGGCTGTAATCGAACAGGATACTTCGTGAAATACGTGCCCCACGTTCAAGGTGACAACCGTGACCAATCCAGGTGGGGCCAAAAATCTCGCAGCCGGGCTCTATCCGAGAGGCTGAGCCGACATAGATCGGGCCCTCGGCCCGAACCTCGTCCCAGTCAACACTAACATTCAACCCGGTCCAGATTCCGGGACGCACTTCGGTGCCCGGCATACCCGCGCCGCGTAATTTACCGCGCATCAGTTGTTGGTTAGCTTCCCAGTAATCGCTGAGGTGTCCGATATCAATCCAGTTGAAAGGCGCTTCGATGGCATGGAAAGCAAAACCTTGATCGAGGATGAGTGGAAAAAGCTCGCTGGCAATATCAAATTCAGTAGCGTGTGGGATAAGATCGATGATCGCGGGCTCAAATATGTAGATACCGGTGTTGGCGAGTTGCGACAAGGCTTCTTCTGTAGAGGGTTTCTCCTGGAAGGATTGAATACGCCCGGCATCATCGCAGACCACCACGCCGTAACTTGAGACCCGCTCTCTGGAAACCTCTCGTACAACTATGCTGGCGGCAGCTCCTGACTGCCAGTGCTTGCGCAGCACCGCGGAGAGGTCCAGATCAATCAGGGCATCACCGCAAACCACCAAAAAGGTGTCGTCAAAGAAACTGCCAAACTCCTGGATACGTTTGATCCCTCCAGCAGAACCCAGTGGTTCAGCCACTGTCTCACCGCCATCCAGGTATCCCTCGAAGGAATAACCAATCTCCACACCCCAGCGCCGCCCGTCGCCAAAATAACCTTCGATTGAATGGGCAAGATGGCTGATGTTGACCATGATCTGATCGAACCCGTGGCGCGCCAAATGCTCGACCAGATACTCCATGACGGGTTTTCCCAGAACCGGGATCATGGGTTTGGGCATCACATGGGTCAACGGTCGTACCCGTGTGCCTTTACCCGCGGCGAGGATCATCGCTTTCATTTATGTATCCCTTGGCATTGGCTGGAGATTCTATAGGCTGAGGCCCGTGCTGACCATCCGCTGCAGATCATGATTGCCGCCAATCAAGCGACCCGGGCAGGCGTTGGCCGCTGGGGCCTGAACACTAAACTCCCCTCCTCAACATCCACGTTGATGGTGTCACCCGACACTAAACTCCCAGCCAGAATCTCTTGCGCCAGGGGATTTTCCAATTGGATCTGGATGGCACGCTTTAGTGGTCGAGCACCGTAGACAGGATCAAAACCCGCCTCGCCTAACTTGTCCAGTGCCGCGTCGGTCAAGGTAAGTGTGAGATCACGCGCTGCCAGACGGACCTGTAAAATGCCAACCTGGATACGGGCAATCGCCTGCAGTTGTTCACGCTCCAACGGATGAAAGACGATCATGTCATCCACCCGATTGATGAACTCCGGGCGAAAGTGTCGCTCGACTACGGTCATGACCTCAGCTTTCATCTGCTCGTAACGTTCTTCTCCCGCCAACTCCTGGATCCGATCGGAACCCAGATTCGACGTCATCACAATAACGGTGTTGCGAAAATCTACGGTCCGGCCCTGACCGTCGGTCAGGCGACCGTCATCGAGCACCTGCAGTAACACGTTGAAGACTTCCGGATGCGCTTTTTCAACCTCATCCATCAGAATCACTGAGTAAGGCCGTCGACGCACAGCTTCAGTCAGGTAGCCGCCCTCTTCATAGCCCACATACCCTGGAGGTGCACCAATCAGACGAGCCACTGAGTGTTTCTCCATAAACTCGGACATGTCTATCCGCACCATCGATTCTTCGGTATCGAACAGAAAAGCCGTTAATGCTTTAGACAGCTCTGTTTTGCCTACGCCAGTAGGTCCGAGGAATAAAAACGAACCGTAGGGCCGGTTGGGATCGGAAAGTCCGGCCCGCGAACGACGAATAGCGTTAGCCACGGCATGAATAGCTTCTTCCTGGCCAATCACGCGCTGGTGCAACTCGGCTTCCATACGCAACAATTTCTCGCGCTCGCCCTCAAGCATTCGGGACACCGGAATACCAGTCCAGCGCGCAACGACCTCGGCAATTTCTTCACCAGTCACTTTATTGCGCAACAGTCGAGCCTGGCCTGTCGACTCACCAGCATCGGCCTCAACCAACTGTTTTTCGAGTTCTGGAATACGGCCGTACTGCAGTTCTGACATGCGTGCCAGATCCCCTGCGCGGCGCGCCGCTTCGATTTCGCCACGAGCCTGATCGAGCGCTTCCTTGATATGCTGACTGCCCTGTACGGCTGCCTTCTCTGCTTTCCAGACCTCCTCCAGATCAGCGTACTCGCGCTCGAGTTCTGCGATATCCTTGTGCAAGGCTTCAAGGCGTTTGCGTGAAGCTTCATCGGTATCTTTCTTAACCGCCTCACGCTCAATTTTGAATTGGATCAGGCGTCGATCCAGCCGATCCATAGACTCCGGCTTGGAGTCGATCTCCATACGGATTCGACTCGCCGCCTCATCTACAAGATCAATGGCTTTATCGGGAAGTTTTCGGTCACTGATATAACGATGTGACAGAGTCGCTGCAGCAACAATAGCCGGATCAGTGATATCAACTCCGTGGTGGACTTCATACTTTTCCTTGAGTCCACGTAAAATAGCCACCGTGTCTTCTACCGTGGGTTCTCCTACCAACACCTTCTGGAAACGCCGTTCCAGGGCTGCATCCTTCTCGACATACTTACGATACTCGTCCAGCGTGGTAGCACCAATGCAGTGCAATTCACCTCGGGCCAGAGCAGGCTTTAGCATGTTGCCAGCATCCATAGCACCGTCAGCCTTACCCGCCCCCACTATTGTGTGCAGTTCATCGACAAACAGGATCACTTGACCTTCTTGTTTGCCAAGATCACTGAGGACAGCTTTAAGACGCTCCTCAAATTCGCCACGAAACTTCGCCCCGGCAATCAGCGCGCCCATATCCAGAGCCAACAGCCGCTTACCCTTAACGCCTTCAGGCACTTCACCATCAACGATCCGCTGCGCCAATCCCTCAGCAATAGCGGTCTTGCCCACACCAGGCTCTCCAATTAATACCGGGTTGTTCTTGGTGCGCCGCTGTAGCACCTGGATGGTGCGGCGAATCTCCTCATCACGGCCAATCACTGGATCGAGTCGACCTTGTTCAGCGCGCTCAGTCAGGTCGATCGAGTATTTCTCAAGCGCTTGGCGCTGTTCTTCGGCATTGGCATCATCAACCGACTCGCCACCGCGTAATTGATCAATCGCCTGATCTAGCGCGCCTTTAACAACACCTGCCTCTTTCAACAGGCGTCCCAGTTCACCCTTATCGTCCTTTGCAGCCAATACAAAAAGTTCACTGGAGATGAATTGGTCGCCCCGTTTTTGCGCCTGCTTGTCAGTCAGATTAAGCATACGCGAGAGGTCGCTCGAGATCTGTACATCGCCGCCGGTGCCTTCCACCCGCGCCAGACGGTCGAGTGCTTCACCCAGTCGGGAGCGCAGAGTATTGACGTTAGCGCCGGCGCGTGTGAGCAGGTGCCTTACCCCACCGCCTTCCTGGTCAAGCAGTGCCAACATCAAGTGCGGGGGCTCAATAAACTGGTGGTCTCGCCCCAACGCCATGCTCTGTGCATCTGCCAGGGCCAACTGGAATTTAGTAGTTAATTTATCCATTCGCATAAGATGATCACTCCGATGATCGACAGCCGATACTGTCCTGTATCATTAGTGTCGGCCAGGATGTTTTACACCATTAAAGATGGGGGTTGCGTGTGGATAATCAAGATAGATCAGAGCGGCGTGACGCGCGATTTTGGCCTTGACTGGTAACAACCCAATCCTACAACCAAATTAAAGTCACCTCGCAGACGGGTTATGCTCAGCATTCCGTATTTAGTCAAATTTGATCATGAACAAACTCCCACCTCGACATGTAATAGCCGAGCAAGTGCGTCAAGCCCTGGCTGAAGATATCGGCACAGGAGACCTGACGGCCACGCTGGTGCCCGACAACGACATCGTCCGGACCACACTGATCAGTCGTGAGCCTGCTGTGGTCTGTGGTGTCGCCTGGGTCCAGGAAGTTTTTGACCAGCTTGATCCTGACATCAGCATCGACTGGCTCAGCTGCGATGGCGATGATGTCATCAACGGACAGGCCTGGTGTACCATCCAGGGCCCGTCCCGGGGCATCCTCACCGGCGAACGAACTGCGCTCAATTTTCTGCAATTGCTGTCAGGAACCGCGACCGCCACCAAACGCCTAGTGGATCAGCTTAAGGGCACCACGGCGCAGTTACTTGACACCCGCAAAACTGTGCCGGGCCTGCGCCTGGCTCAGAAATATGCCGTGCGCTGTGGTGGTGGCACGAATCACCGGTTGGGCCTGTATGACGGTATTCTGGTCAAGGAAAATCATATCCGTGCGGCGGGGTCAGTCGCCCAGGCTGTGACTGCAGCCCTTGCTCACAGTAATGACGTATCACTGATTGAGGTTGAGGTCGAAAACATCGCCGAATTATTGGAGGCCCTAACTGCCGGAGCGCAACGGTTGTTGCTGGATAATTTTTCGTTAGCGCAATTGCGCCGTGCCGTTAAGATCAATGCCGGGCAGGCGCAACTTGAAGCCTCTGGCAACGTCACTGCAAAGACTATTCGTGAAATTGCCTTGACCGGGGTCAATTTTGTTTCAAGTGGGGCGATGACCAAAAACATTCACGCAATTGACCTCAGCCTTCAATTTGAGGAGTCGCCAGCAAACTGATCGAGTAGTTCCTCCAGTTGTCCAACAGTCACAGGACCGACATGGGCATGCAGATATTCCCCGCGCGGTGACAATAGAAAAGTCGAAGGCAACCCTTTGAGTGGCTCCAGCGGTACCAGCGGCTGCTCACCAATAAGCAGTATCGGGTAGGTGATATTAAACTGCTGAACAAACCGACGGATCTGATCAACCGGCGTTTTTTCAAAAGCGATACCGATCACGTTCGCCTGCTGCTTGCGCCTAGCCTCGAAAGCATTAAGTTCAGGAATTTCGGCCACACAGGGGCCGCACCAGGTTGCCCAGAAATTGACGACCAACCACTTGCCGCGATACTGGGCGATGTCCTGGAGTTGCCCTTGCAGATCAGGCAGGCGAAAGTTCACCACTTCCTGAGCGGTGCACATTGCCGAAAAAGACAAGAAACCCGTTAATAGCAAGCTAAATAGGCCGGACTTGACGTATGGCAAGATCATTAGATAATTTGTTAGTAGATAATAAAGTGATTCTGGTCTGAAACCAGACAGCCGGGGACCCTTTTAGGGTATAGGGATTTTTTAATATTAGGATATTTTAAGGATTGATTTCCATGAGATTGATTTTCACCGCCCTCATCGCCTTTATACTAGCGGGGCCAGCCGCGGTTGCTGGCGGACCCCCAGAAGGTGAAGATCCAGCTGCGTGGTGCGAATCAAATTTGGATGCCTGTACCACTTGGTGTGAAAGCAATCCTGAGGCCGAGATTTGTAAAGAACCTGAATGCGACTGATTTTGAATTTTCCCGCTGACCGTCATGGAAATGGTGGCGGCCTCAGCGCGAAATGCTGTGGGCACCCCAGGGGCGCCCTTCCCATACCTAACCTAAAAGACAAGATAGGAGAGACAATTGAACAAGTCTAAAGCTCTGGTCGGCGCCCTAGCGGGTCTGATCCTCACCCTGCCAGTCTCTGTGCAGGCAGGCAAACCGGTTGGCATCACTGCCGACATCATGGCGGTTTCGGTAAACCACAATGGCGCGGCGACCGACATTACCCGTACCCAGGATAATGCGAACACCGTGAACCCGGCTTTCGGCAAGACCTCACGACCCTGCCCGCCATTTTGCATCCAGCCAGCGACTCTGGCCCCGGGTGTTGAAACCATCGCCGAGCGTGAAATTATCCATTACGCCAAGATGATGAGTGATGGCGACTCCTCGATCATCGTGGTCGACTCCCGCACCCCGAACTGGGTTGCCAAAGGCACTATTCCCAGTGCGATCAATATCCCATGGACTAGTTTGAACCCGGCCAAGGGTGCTACCCCAATTGAGATCGCGGAGATTATGCAGGCAGTGTTCAACGTTACGGAAAGCGAAGGCCTGTTTGACTTCACCAATGCGAAGACAGCGGTTATGTTCTGCAATGGCATGTGGTGCGGCCAATCGCCCAACAACATCAAGAACCTGCTGAAATTTGGCTACCCGGCCCACAAAATCAAGTGGTATCGTGGTGGCATGCAAGATTGGGAGATTCTTGGCCTAAGTACAGCCAAGCCGTAAAGCGCTGTTATCCCAGAAAAAAGCGGGGCAATGCCCCGCTTTTTTCCCTTAAATTGGGCTGCCCCGCTTCAGGGCTCCTCGGCCAGCCAGATCAAAGATGCCATACGCCCGCAACGACCCTGACGCCGATGTGAAAACCATCGCCTAGGCTCAGCATAAGTGCAGCAATCACTGGCTGCAGCGAAAGCAATCTCGCAGCGTCTGAGCCGGGCCAGCACTAAGCCCGGCAGATCAGCCATGTACCGATTACCCTTGCGGGCAAAATATTGCTGATCCACCGGATCTGCTGTCAGAAACTGTTCTCGGACTTCGTCCCCCACCTCAAAGGCGCGCTGGCTGATGCTGGGCCCAACCCAGGCGATGATGTCCTGAGGCTCGGCCGGTACCTGAGCAATCCCCTGCTCAATCACGCCAGCGATAACACCACGCCACCCGGCATGTAAGAGGCCAACAAAACTACCTTTACGGTCGCTGAGAAATACTGGCGCACAGTCCGCGCTGAGTACGGCGCAAATTACCCCTGCCCCGGCCCGAGTCGTAAAGCTGCCATCTGCAACAGGCCCCTCCCCTGGCCCATCCAATTCACATACTCTTGCACCATGAACTTGAGTCAGCCATCGCGGTTGTCCTACGAGCCTCAATTGTTGCACCAGGGATAATCGGTTGGCCACAACCCGACCTGGATTATCTCCAACATGATCACCCAAATTAAACCCGCTGTAGGGGCCCTCGGGCTGACTTGCGCTGCGCTCGGTTGTCAGCGCCCGGACATGTTCGGGCGCCGGCCAGTGTGGAGCTACCGACGCGATTGTGGCAACGTTCATGTCTCGATCGCAGCGTCGATACTCAACGCATCGATCAGCGCCACGAAATCCGATGGAATTACGCTTTCCCAACGAAGAGATTTACCGGTCGCAGGATGCGCCAGCTCAAGAACTGCCGCATGCAATGCCTGACGCTTAAAACCCTGCAGGGCAGCGATCAGCTGCGGGCTGGATCTGGGCGGCAACTGGAAACGACCGCCGTAGACCGGGTCACCCACCAGTGGAAATCCCAGATGGGCCATGTGCACACGGATCTGGTGGGTTCGGCCTGTTTGTAACTGTAACTTTAATAGGGTGTGCGATCGAAAACGCTGGCTCAACCGATAATGGGTGACTGCGGGACGACCTTTGCTGGTAACTGCCATTTTCAACCGGTTGCGGGGGTGTCGGCCGATCGGTGCTTCCACGGTACCGCCGGATATCGGACGACCATTCACCACTGCGAGGTACTCCCGGCCGATGGCGTGCGTCTCGAGCCCCCGGATCAACTCGCCACGGGCAAGTTCGGTAAGTGCCACGACCAACAACCCGCTGGTGTCTTTGTCCAGGCGATGGACAATGCCAGCCCGCGGCAGAGTCGCGGCAGCAGGAAATTGGTGCAAAATGGCGTTCGCCAGTGTACCGGCTCGGTTACCCGCCCCCGGATGGACGACCAGTCCACAAGGCTTATCGATGACCACAATGTGCTCATCTTGATGTACTACCGAAAGCGCCAAAGGTTCGGCCACCCATTCAATTTGGGTCAGCGGTGGCATTTCCAGGCACAAAACCTCGCCCCCGGCTACGCTGAGTCGCCCTGAGGGGATCTCATTTGCCAGCGTGATCCGTCCCTCCTTGAGCCAGGCCTGTAACTGTGACCGCGAGTGAGGCGTAAAAACCTTTGCCAATACCTTGTCGAGGCGCTCACCGGCCGCCTCGTCAGGCACCACCCCAGTCACTACTTCGTCACTTTCGCTTGCGCCTGCCATAACTGTCGCCTTCGCCGTTGGCCCTCGAAAGTATAATAGAGGTGTATCCACGAGTCTCTATAACCATGCGCCAATCTATCTGCCTCGTACTTTGCTTACTGATCGGTTCGCTACTCACCGGTGGTTGTGCGATCCTGGAGGAAAAAGATGAAACCGCCAACTGGACCGCGGAGCAGTTCGTCACGGTGGGCCAAACCCAGTTGGCCGCCGGTGATTGGCCAGCTGCGATCGCGACTTACCAGAAAATGCAAGGTCGTTTTCCTTATGGTCGTAATGCTGAGCAAGCCCAGTTGGACATCGCTTATGCTCATTTCAAGAACAACGAATCTGCCCTAACAGTCGTCGCTGCAAACCGCTTTATACAGATGCATCCAACACATCCTAATGTGGATTACGCGTACTACCTGAAAGGCCTTGCGTTGTTTGAACCGCCGGACAGTCTGCTTGATGATATCACTGGAAAAAGTCCTGCTAACCACGATATCAGGCCAGTGCGC
Organism: Gammaproteobacteria bacterium; assembly: GCA_014239255.1. GTDB lineage: Bacteria > Pseudomonadota > Gammaproteobacteria > Arenicellales > UBA868 > UBA868. The sequence goes on along the minus strand of JAAZZE010000009.1, from coordinate 43,167 downwards.
GAAGCATTCGCGGCCTACCGCGAACTCGTGAGCCGCTTCCCTGACAGTCGATATGCCTCAGACGCGCGGAAACGTCTGGTGTATATCATCAACGTACTTGCGATGCACGACGTCGATATTGCCCGTTACTACTATTCGCTAGGTGCAGACGTGGCTGCAGTAAACAGGGCCCGGTCGGTACTGGAAACCTATCAGAATTCCACCGCAGTCGAACATGCGTTGGGGGTGATGGTCAAAGCTTACAAACGCATGGGACTGACTGAACTACACGACGATACCATCCGGGTCTTACAACTCAACTACCCGAAAAGCAAGTACCTCAACTAAACCCTGAGGTAATCGGATAACGTCGATCCCGACCAAAAGCGCGCCGGGTGATACGTACGCCAGGTGGTGCCTGGCGCCGCTTGTACTCGTTGCGCAGCACCATTTGCGAAACCCGAGACACGATTTGCAGGTCGAAACCCTTGGCTGCAATTTCCTCGATTGAGCGATCATGTTCAATGAAATCCTCAAGTATGGGGTCAAGGACTTCGTAGGGCGGCAAACTGTCGGTATCAGCCTGGTCTTCGGCCAATTCTGCTGACGGCGGCCGAGTAATGACGCGCTCGGGAATCACGACATTGCTGCGATTGCGGTAGCGGGCGAGTTGGTAGACTAAGGTTTTAGGAACATCCTTGATAAGGGCAAAGCCGCCCGCCATATCGCCATACAAGGTGGCGTAACCAACGGCCATTTCACTCTTATTACCGGTGGTCAATACCAGGCAACCAGTCTTGTTGGAAATTGCCATCAGCAGGTTACCGCGAATTCTGGCCTGCAAATTCTCCTCGGTGGTATCGGCAGGTAACCCCCTAAACAGCGGCTCAAGTTGTGTGCGATACGCTTCTACCAACGACTCAATAGGTATCACCTGGTATGTAACAGCTAATGCCTGTGCCTGCGCCTTTGCATCAGCAAGACTCATGTCCCGGGTGTAGCGCGAGGGCATGAGTACCGCTTGCACCTTGTCCGGGCCCAACGCATCTGCAGCCACCGCAAGTGTCAGGGCTGAATCGATCCCACCCGATAATCCCAATACCACGCCGTCAAACCCGTTTTTGGTTACATAGTCACGCAACCCAATCAGCAAAGCTTCGTAGACACTTTCCTCGTGACCCGGTAATGATGCCAGTTCACGGCTACTGCATATGTCGCCCTGATAGATATCAATACGCGCCAGATCCTCAGAAAAAAAAGTACTTCGATGAACAACCTGGCCAGTCGCATCACAGGCAAAAGAGCCGCCGTCGAATACCAATTCGTCTTGTCCACCAACCATATTGACATAAACAATCGGTACTGCGACCTCCCGTGATCGCCCAGTAACAACCTGTTCTTCACGTTCGCGGGCCTTATGTACATTGAAGGGTGAGGCGTTGAGATTGAATATCACTTCGGCCCCGGCTGCCACACAATCCGCAACTGGTCGTTGATGCCAGACATCTTCACAAACTGTCAGCCCAACTGCGAACCCATCAATATCAATCACCAATGCGCCACTACCAGGAGAAAAATAGCGCTTTTCGTCGAAGACTCCGTAGTTGGGCAGTTTTTGCTTGAAATATCGGGCACGCACTTGCCCCGACTCAACCACTGAAGCCGCGTTATAGAGTTTTCCATCCTCGCGAAACGGGTGTCCGACAACAACACAAATATCGCCAACTCCGGCCAGCAGTCGGGCCAATCCCCGGTCCGCTCTATCCAGAAAATCCGAGCGAAACAACAAGTCCTCAGGCGGGTAGCCAGTCACCGCCAGCTCCGGAAATACCACCACTTTGCAGGCAAGCTCGGTGCGTGCCTTGTTGCAGGCCGCGAGCATCTTATCTACATTGCGGTCTACATCACCAACGGTAAAATTCAATTGCGCAATTGCTACGGGGAGATGCTTCATTGGCAGATATTAAGAAACCAGTTAAGTCAGATGCCAAAAAGGAGGCGGGGGGCAATGATAAGGGGCTTGAGGCCCGCATCACAACACACGCAGCCATGGATCAGATCCCCCGCTCCCAGTGGAACGCTCTGGTTCCGGAAGATGCCCCCAGCCTGCGTCACGAATTCCTTGAGGCGCTGGAACACAGCGGCAGTTGTACCACAACCACTGGATGGACGCCGTGCCACATCACGGTACACATCGGTGACACCTTAGTCGGCGGTGCACCCTGTTATCTTAAGCATCACTCTTACGGCGAGTTTATCTTTGACTGGGCCTGGGCCAATGCTTACCAGCGCGCGGGCCTTAAGTATTACCCAAAGTTACTTGTGGCCGTACCGTTCACACCGGTGAGCGGCAATCGACTGTTACACCATCCAGAATTTGAAAACGCATCGACCCACAGCATAATTGCCGGGGCGCTGCCGCAGATCGCCACGCAACTGGGGGCATCGTCTGTGCATTGTCTTTTCTGCACCGATTCGGATCTCTCACAACTCACGGCCAACGGCTTCGTTCGTCGCGAGAGTCACCAGTTTCACTGGCGCAATGATGGCTACCACGATTTTGACGACTTTTTACAAAAGTTGTCCTCAAAAAAACGAAAAAATATCCTACGCGAACGCCGTCGTGTTCGTGAGCAGGAGATCACTTTGCATTGGCTACAAGGTAACCAGTTGAATTCCAGTCACCTGGACTTCCTGACGGCCTGCTACACCAATACCATCGCTGAGCATGGATCGTACGCCTACCTGAGTCGCGAATTTTTTGCGCAACTCGCGCGGGAACTTCCCGACTCAGTACAGCTATTGCGGGCAACACGCAACGGACAAGATATTGCTTGTGCATTCTTCATCCGCGGCAAAACTGCCCTGTTTGGTCGCTACTGGGGGGCGCTCGAGCAGGTGCCGGATCTGCATTTTGAAGTCTGCTATTACGCCCCGATCGAGTACTGCATTAAACATGGTCTCAGCCGATTCGAGGCCGGTGCTCAGGGTGAACATAAGTTGAGCCGGGGACTCACGCCTGAAATCACCCTGTCAGCACACTGGCTGGCCCATCAGGGGTTTCACGATGCAATCGGGAGATACACGATTGAGGAAAGTTCACAACTCGCAGAATATACCGGTGTCCTTCACGCCCATACACCATTTCGCAAGCACAATCCCTGAATTCGCGAGTGCTAGAATGATTCACACAATGACCCGCCCCCCCGAGAAATATTCCTTCCCTCCTCTGGAGACCGCCTCCACCGAGGGCTTGCTTGCCATCGGTGGCGATCTTAATCCTGAACGAATACTGAGTGCCTACCGACAGGGAATCTTCCCCTGGTACAGCGCCGGACAGCCGATACTGTGGTGGTCACCGAATCCCAGAGCCATCCTGTACCCACAACAAGCCCGGATCTCCCGCAGTCTGCGAAGGAGTCTTCGCCAACGAGGCTTCGTCATCACTGCTGATCGCTATTTTGCTGGCGTCATCCGGCAGTGCACTCAACCCCGCAATGGACAATCCGGCACCTGGATTACATCCGACATGGAGCAAGCCTATACCACGCTTCACCAGCTGGGATACGCGCACAGCATCGAGACGTGGCAAGGCTCCAAACTCGTTGGCGGTCTCTACGGGATAGCAATCGGCAAAGCGTTTTTTGGCGAGAGTATGTTCAGCCAAACCACCGACGCATCCAAGGCAGCTCTGATTGGCTTGACATCGCTGCTTGCAACGCAGGGTTATCACTTTATCGACTGTCAGGTGGCATCACCACATCTCGAGTCACTCGGTGCCGAGAGTCTGCCCCGGCGACAGTTTGCGCAACAGCTAGCTCAAGCCGTAAATGCCCATACAAGTACTGAGACTTGGCAGTTAGAAAAACAGGGGGGACAGTTGGCATGACCCGTCAACAATCAGCACCAGACCTGTATCAATCCACACCACACTCATGCCCTTATCTACAAGGTGAGACTGCGGCAAACCTGCTTATCGATCCCCAGTTCGAGGTAACACCGGCGATGTACGACAAACTGATACGGAATGGCTTCCGGCGTAACGGCGCTGTGTATTATCGCCCGCACTGCCCAACCTGTCGCCAGTGCCAGTCGGTACGCATTCAAGTCAATGATTTTGTTCCAGGAAGATCTTTCCGCCGTATCCAGACGCGTAACAGTGACGTCGCGATGGAACTGTGCTCTCTGGGCTTTCGTGAAGAGCACTTTGCCCTGTACCGAGCCTACCAGTCCCAAAGACATCACGGCGACAGCATGGACGACCCTGACCCAGAGAAATATCAGCAGTTCCTGGCTCGCTCACAGGTCGAAACTTTCATGATCGAACTACGTATTGGCCGCCGTCTACTCGCAGTTTCTGTACTGGATCATGTCGCAGATGGCCTCTCGGCAGTCTATACCTTCTTTGATCCTACCCAGGCTCGACGTAGCCCAGGGACCCTGGCGATACTGCATCAGATTGAATTGACCCGCTCGGTCGAATACAACTGGCTGTACCTGGGCTACTGGATCCCCGACTGCGAGAAAATGACCTACAAGGCCCGGTTCAGGCCGCTGGAAGCTTTCAACTCGACGACCATAACCTGGGCTCATGTCTCCTGAACGCTAAGTCGTGCCAGAGATTCCTTTTATCCAAGACCACCAGTTTCGCTATGGCGAAATTGAGATAGTTGCACCCAATATTCGCAGGTTAACTGCGAGAAATGCAGGGGCATTTACCTATCACGGCACCGGCACCTATATCATCGGCCAAGGCCAAGTGGCAGTTATTGATCCAGGTCCAGACGATCCAGATCATATCGATACCCTTGTCAGCAGCCTCTCTTCGGAGACCATCAGTCATATCCTGGTGACGCATTGCCACCGGGATCACTCCCCGGGAGCCAGGCTGCTGCAAGCCGCCTGCGATGCACCTACCTACGCCTTCGGCCCACACGCTGGTGGCATTGAACATGATGATAGCGCTATCGAAGAAGGGGTCGATACCCTGTTTACGCCTGATAACTTTTTAAAGCATGGGGAATGTCTGACTGTGGGCGACTATGAGATCGAGTGTATCCATACCCCTGGCCATACCAGCAACCACATGTGTTTTGCTGTGCCTGGACAGGATTCGCTTTTCAGCGGGGATCACGTTATGGCATGGTCCACCAGCGTGATTATCCCGCCGGACGGCAACATGACCGACTACCTGGCCAGTCTGGCCCTGCTTTGCAACCGAACTGAATCTCGTTATTGGCCCACCCACGGACCACCGCTGGACTCCCCGCACGATTACGTTCAAGCGTTGATTGCACACCGCCTTGAGCGCATGCAAGACATCATTCAGTTACTCAAGACCGGTCCCTGGAGGATTGTCGATATGGTCGAGCAACTATACCCGAAGCTCGATATCCGTCTGCACGGGGCTGCCAGCCGGTCAATCTTCGCGGCGATACTCTATCTGCAAGATAGCGGTGAAATCGAAGCTCTGGAGTCAAATACGCTTGATGGGCTGTATCAACGATCAAGTTGAGTGAATCAAGGCTGTCGTTATGCCTGTCCCTTATGGGTAAATCTTGCAAGTGCCCGTATACAACCGGCAAATACCCTCTGCTGTCCCAGGGCGTGCCATATAGCTGCACTTAATATCACGATCGACTCTGACCTTTTCATGCCTTGCTCGCGAGATTTATTTCGATAATAATCGACATATGGACATATCCACTGCGGTCACGCGACTCTCAGCTCTCGCCCAGGACAGTCGCCTACAGATATTCCGTCTTCTGATAGAACAAGGCCGCGATGGATTGGCCGCCGGGAAGATTGCCAAACAACTCCATGCCCCTCACAACACATTATCGACCCACCTGGCTGTACTCACCCGCGCAGGCCTGCTGACTTCCACCCGGAGAGGTCGATCAATTATCTATTCCATCGACCCCAACGGAATCCAAGCGCTGTTCGACTACCTGGTACAGGACTGCTGCGGTGGGCGACCGGAGCTGTGTGCACCGCTAACCGCTACAACCCATAAAAATTTATCCCAGCAATAAACCGGCGAAGGTCACAGGTAGAGCATGGGAAAGCCTTATGCGAGCGTTGCTCAATCATCTTGCGCTAAGCGTTCAGTTGAGCGAGAGCGGTAACACACTTCCGACTGGCTAAACCACTGATGGAACAGTTCTCTTTGCGACGAAAACTGGCTGCCGAATTTCTCGGTACCGCGTTGCTGTTAGCAACAGTGGTCGGCTCAGGAATCATGGCAGAGCGCCTCGCGGGGGGCAATGCTGCGGTCGCGTTGCTGGGCAATACCATAGCCACCGGGGCAATCCTATTTGTTCTAATTACTATGCTAGGGCCGATTTCCGGCGCCCATTTCAACCCAGCCGTAACCCTGGCTTTTGTTCTGCGGCGCGAGGTCACCAGTCTGGTTGCCCTAGCCTATGTCGTGGTCCAGATCGTGGGAGGGGTCACAGGCACATTGACTGCGCATGCCATGTTTGAAGAGACCCTGATCCAGTTTTCCACACAGCTGCGCAATGGCCCAGCGCAGTGGTTTTCAGAAAGTGTCGCTACGTTTGGCCTAGTCGCCACGATCCTGGCGACTCTACGCTGGCGACCTGAAGCTGTGCCGAGCGCCGTTGGGCTGTTTATTATGGCCGCCTACTGGTTTACGGCCTCCACTTCCTTTGCCAACCCCGCAGTGACCATCGCCAGGAGCCTGACCGACACGTTCAGTGGAATCTTGCCGGCAAACATGCCAGCCTTTATTGCGGCCCAGTTGGTCGGCGCGGTGGTCGCAACTGCAGTGATTGGTTGGCTGCTGCGCTCTAATTTATCGAGTGCGAACTCGGATGAGAGGTAAACCCATCAGTTGGCCATTAATAGGCGCAGTCGATTGCCCACTCGCTCGGAAAGGTCTGCAAGAGTTGCGATCTGGCGAATGACCTGGTGCCAAAAGATTGTGGCAACACCAAGTTCTCCCTCTATTGAAAACAGCTTGCGCGCGGCTTTATCCAACAGGGCATCCGTTTCGGTTTCGAGACGACCCAATTCAGAGATCATCTCGTCGACGCGTGCAACCTCCGTATCACCGAAACCTGTCTCCACGAGTTCGTCCAGTTCATCAATGATACGCTGACCCTGCGCACAGGCCGCTACCACCCTGTTGGCCAGTGACAATACCGGCTCTTTCAGTGCATCAGGCAGGTGCATGCTGCGCTGATCCACCAGTTCGGCAATGTCCTGGGCAACATCTGCGATCGAATCCTGGTAATCGAGAATCTCCAATATTGTGCGACGGTCCAGGGCCATCATGAAACGCCTGGGGGTGTGGGATCGAATCTCATGCTTGATCTGGTCCGCTTCATGCTCCAATCGGTCTATCTTCGCCCGGCAATCTCGAATCGAGTCATTATCCCCTACGGCCATTGCCTCGAGTAAGGGAACTACCTCACGGGCGCAGAGGACGGCAACCTGCATATGTTTTTGCATTGGCGCAATCGGCGACCGCCCCACCAGTTGATCTATCCAGGCCATGAATATCTCCTAAGGAATTAACAAACCTTTGAAAAAATAATAAAAGAATACGGATAGCCCTGCGGAAATCGGCAGAGTGACCACCCATGATGCAATGATTTTTCCGACTACGCGCAAGTCCAGCGCACCGATCCCACGCGCAAGGCCCACACCCAGGACAGCACCAACCAGGGTATGTGTTGTGGATATCGGAATACCCATTCTCGAGGCCACCACAATGGTCGTTGCTGCCGACAGTTGGGCGGCAAAACCACGACTCGGCGTCAGTTCGGTAATCCGCTTGCCCACAGTCTCCATCACCCGGTAACCCCATGTACCCAATCCAACCACTATTCCAATGCCACCAATCGCAAGCATCCAAGGTTCAACGGGCGCTTTGCTTGCAAGATCCATACCCCTTACCGCATGCGCCACCGCCGCCAACGGCCCTATTGAGTTGGCGACATCATTGGAGCCATGGGCGAAAGCAATTGCGCAGGCCGTCAGAATCTGGAGAATTACGAAAATACGCTCGACTTGGCTAAATCGGTGTTTTTTATCTACCGGCCCCAGATGCACCCTGCGGATAAAGAATATACCCAGTCCAGCTCCTACGACTCCCAAACCTATCGAACCGATCAATGCCTGGGTGAGATTGAGATCTAACTTCAAAGGCTTGAGGCCCTTGAAAAGGGTCACGAGGCCAATAATAAAAAACACGAAAAAGAAAAATAACGGGCCGAGCTTTCGAATCTGCGCAACCGGATCTTTGGTATCAAGGACCTTAGATCGGGTGATCTGGAAAATAAAAAACGCAATGACACCAGCCAACAGTGGTGAGGTCAACCAGGACAATACGATCTGCATGATCTTCCCCCAGTTCACTGCGTCAAACCCAATAGCCACTGTACCGAACCCGACAATGGCACCAACAATCGAGTGTGTGGTTGACACAGGTAAGCCGAACCGGGTAGCACCGATCAACAAGGTACCCGCCGACGCTAGAGATGCCAACATTCCATAAATAAGTTGATCCCGGCTTATCATGCCAAGATCAAGCATCCCTTTACGCACCGTATCAGTCACATGTCCACCGGCAAAAAACGCGCCGCAAAATTCAAAAATACCAGCGACCAGAATCGCACCCCAAACTGTCAGCGCCCCTGAGCCGACACTGGTACCCATCGCGTTGGCAACATCGTTGGCGCCGATTGCCCATGCCATATACAGGGCGAGAAAGGCAGCTACCCAGAGCGCGGGGGGGACATCCGAGAAAAAGGACATTGAGTCAACCTATATTCATCACTAACCCTAAGAACTCACGGGTCAAGTGAAGCTGTTCCGTTACAAAATAAAGCGTACCGTTTGATGCACGACGGAATCATTGGTACCGGCCATTACCGGCGGAATGACTCTGGCGCTTCCCATTTGGATAGATTCAGGCCGCAGTATCATTTCAGTGCTATTTTATTACAGTCCAGGTGTAGAAGTATCAAAGTCTAGTAAAGGAAAAACGAGTGATCTGAGATGAGCACTCATGAGAATCCTGAAAAATCGAGTCTAGGTGTCTTAGAGTCAATAATTAACCCGAGTTATTTCTTTTCCAGAGCCTTCACCCGTTTGGCAAGGTCGTCCAGTTGTCGAAAACGAACCGCCGCTTTGCGCCACTCAGTTGTGGGCAAAAGCCCAGTACCAGAGGAATACATTCCGGGCTTGTCGATAGAGCCAGTGACCATAGCCATACCGGTCAAGTGAACATCGTCGCAGATACTCACATGATCAGCCACTCCCACAGCGCCAGCCAAGATACAGCGCTTGCCAATCACTACGCTGCCAGCAATACCGACACACGAGACAACAGCGCTGTCTTCCCCAATCTGGACGTTGTGGCCGATCTGCACCAGGTTGTCGATGACCACACCCTTGCTGATCACGGTGTCGCCGATTGCCCCTCGATCGATCGTGGTCGCCGCACCCACTTGCACGTCATCGCCTATCGTCAGGCTACCCAGTTGGGGGATACGAACCCAGTGACCCTCTTCGTTGGTGTTGCCAAAGCCATCACTGCCAAGCACCGCGCCGCTTTTGATAAAACAACGTTCGCCAATAGACACCTGCCGACTGACAGTCACATTCGCAAACAGCCGGGTGCCATCGCCAATGCAAGCCCCCTCGCCGATCACGCAGCCAGGGCCCAGCACGACTGACTGGCCGATCTTTACCCCTTCCTCGACAACGCAGTTCGGGCCGACCGAGGCATTATCTGCAATCTGGGCACTAGCAGCCACAACGGCGCTGGGGTGAATCCCTGCCGTCGGTGTCGGCGTATTGTCGAGCGCCCGAGCCGCCCGGGCGTAACCTAAGTGTGGGTTGTCGCAGATAATCGCAGGTCCACTCCAGGCATCCAGATCCTCTTCAAGCAAAATCACTGCACCCGCACGACAACGGGCAAGATCATCGCGTAACGCAGATGACACCAGGAATGTGATCTCATTTGGCCCTGCATCCTCCAGCGTACCCAGGGTTTTAACCTCAAGGTCGGAATTTCCGTGGCATTTGCCACCGATCTTTAGTGCAAGATCACCAAGTTTCATAAATATTCTGTTTTAGCTACTGCGATGAAGGCCAAAGAGATCAACATGCCTGAATTACTCATTCATCACTCAAAGGGTGCTCGCTTTAGGCTCAGCGACAAATGAGTAATACCAGGTGCTGAACTGGAATGATAGGCTGACCTACGAACAAAACCAAGTCGTTCATATAGTCGGTTTGCGGACTGCATGGTGGGCAGGGTTTCCAGTACCAAAGACTCAAAGCCGGCATTTTGTGCATTCGCGATGAGTCGAGTCATCAGTTCAGCACCGAGGCCCACGCCCTGATAATGCTCCCGGACGAAAAACCTTTTCACTTCACCTGATTTATCGTCAAGATGACGGAGTGCGATGCACCCCGCTGCTGCCTCACCTGAGCGTGCAATCAGCAGGCAGCCCCCTGGCAGAGCGTAAGATCCAGGCAAATCGGCCAGTTCGGCCTCAAAAGACTGAAAACAGCACTGTGCATCAATCGATGCCTGGTATTCCCGAAATAGCGCACGTACCAGCGGCAGGTCGCCAGCCGTAGCTTGGCGAATTTGGATGGGATGCTGGCCAAATATTAACATTGCACCAAGTCTAGGTGATCTGCTGTGCCATCTCCAGAGGTGGTTCTTTGAGTCGCGATACAATCGCACGAGGTTTGAGACATTCGATGGAGACGACGATGAGACTTAAGAATAAGGTGGCCGTTGTGACGGGTGCAGCGCAGGGTATCGGCCTGGGTGTGGCACAATGTTTTGCCGCTGAGGGTGCGCGAGTCATGGCGCTCGATATCAACGAACAGGTTGGCAGTAACGCCATAACCAGCGTAGCTGGGGCAAGTTTTTTCTGCTGCGACATATCCGACAAGGCCGCAGTAGACGCAACCATCGCGAACATCATCGCCGATGCCGGGCAGATTGACATCTGTGTCAATAATGCAGGGATTCTGCGCTCGGGCGATGTGCTGGAAATCAGTGAAGAAGATTTTGATACCGTACTGTCGGTCAATCTCAAGGGTGCCTTCCTGGTGAGCCAGGCAGTCGGTCGCCACATGGTCGTGGCGGGCAGCGGCAGCATCATTAATATGTCTTCGGTAAACGGGGTTATGACTATTCCCAATATTCTTCCTTATAACGTCTCCAAGGGTGGCCTCGACCAGTTGACCCGAGTGATGGCTGTGGCGCTCGCGGATAAGGGTGTGCGGGTAAACGCCATTGGCCCGGGTAGTATCCTGACCGAAATGCTGGAACAAGTCATGACCGACGACACAAAACGCCGTGCGATCCTGTCGCGCACGCCAATGGGCCGCTGCGGCAATGTTGACGAAATCGCCCGGGTTGCCCTTTTCCTGGCAAGCAACGACTCCTCCTACATCACCGGACAGTGCATCTATGCCGATGGCGGACGGCTTGCACTGAATTACACAGTGCCCGTAGCCGACTGACCTGCGAACGACCAAGAACCGAGGCTAAACCGCAGTTCGGCTGAGCTCATGTACAGCATCCACTAGCACCTTGACCTGATCTGGATCGACCCCTGGCGTCACACCATGACCAAGGTTAAACACGTGCCCGGGACCGGGGCCAAAATCTTCCAGTACGTCAGCCACCGCCGTACGGACCCTGTCCGGTGACGCGTAAAGTATGGCTGGATCCAGATTGCCCTGCAGGGCGACCCGGTCCTGCACCTGGTGCCGAGCTTGACGCAAAGAACTCGTCCAATCGCAGCCCAACGCGTCACAGCCGGTTGCGGCCATTCGCGCCAACCACTGGCCTCCCCCTTTGGTAAACACAATAATCGGTAAATCCGACGCAATCGGATCAGCGCGCAGGTGCCCAATAATCTGCTCCATGGGCTCAAGGGAAAAATGCCGATAGTCCGCGTGGGCCAGCACCCCACCCCAGGTATCAAAGATCATCAGCGCCTGGGCGCCGGCGTGAGCCTGAGCCGCCAGATACATTGAGACCGAATCGCTCAGTACCTTCAAAAGCTGGTGCGCCGTGGCTGGGGCGTCATAAACCATCTGCTTTATGCGGGCAAAATCTGAGCTGCTCTGGCCCTCTACCATATAAGTGGCCAAGGTCCAGGGGCTGCCTGAAAAGCCGATCAGCGGCACCCGGCCCGCCAATTCGTGTCGAATCAGCCGCACCGCTTCTATCACATAACCCAGATCATCTTCGGGATCCGGCACGCCCAGGGCTGCGACATCAGCGGCTGTTCGTATCGGGCGGGCAAAACGCGGGCCTTCGCCCTCATGCACGCTCAGACCCAAACCCATCGCATCCGGTATGGTCAGAATATCGGAAAAAAGAATAGCCGCATCCAGATCAAAACGGGCCAATGGCTGCAGCGTGACCTCACAGGCCAACTCCGGCGTCTGACACAGTGTCAGAAAATCCCCAGCCCGCTGACGGGTCGCCCGGTACTCAGGCAGATAGCGTCCGGCCTGGCGCATGATCCATACGGGCGTATAGTCCACGCTTTGCCGACGTAATGCGCGTATCAGCCGATCATTCTTCAGTGCTTCCATCAACCGACAGAGTGCCCCAATGCACTCGTAATCTCATCCTGAATATTCCTGGCCACCTCCCGAGGATTATCTGCATCACGCACGGGCCGGCCGACGACCAGATAATCAGCTCCATCGCGCAGTGCCTGTGTTGGTGTGACAGTACGCTTCTGGTCATCATCCTGGCGTACCGGGCGAATACCAGGTGTCACAATCAATCCATCACCCCCCAATGTCTTGCGCAGCATCGCCGCTTCCTGGCCAGACGCGACGACACCTGCGCAGCCTAGCGCCACAGCTCGCTGGGCCCGGGAGCGCACCAGAGCCGGGATATCACAATCAAAACCCAGATCCCGCATATCGGCCGCATCCAGGCTCGTCAATACAGTTACGGCGAGAATGCCGATCTCGCCTGCGGCCTCGGCCGCTGCACGCATCATGGCATCGTTCCCGTGCACGGTCGCAAAGCTCACCTGCCGGCCACGCAACTGACTCACAGCACGGGCAACCGTTGCCGGCACGTCAAAAAACTTAAGATCAACAAAAACCTGTTTACCCTGTCTGGTCAACCAGTCCACCATGGCAAAACCATCCTCGCCGGTGAATAGCTCCAGCCCTACTTTGTAAAAACTAACCGTATCGCCAAGGTCCTCGACCAAGTCCCGGGCTTCGACACCGGTTGGAACATCCAGCGCAATAATCAGCCGCTTGGCAGCGGGAATGCTCGCGCGACTCATATCCACACCGGCTCAGGCTGTCGCTTTGGGTTGAGGCAAACCCGCGAGATAAACACCCACCGACCTGGCAACCTCGCGACCCTCCTGGATTGCCCAGACCACCAGAGATTGGCCACGGCGACAATCCCCAGCCGCGAAAACACTTGACTCTTCACACTGGTAGCGCGGAGGCAGCGCAAGTAAATTTGATCTGGCATCACACTCAAGACCCAACTCTTCGGCAAGCGTAACCTCAGGCCCAGTAAAACCCATTGACAGAAAAACCAGATCACAAGACCAGGTACGCTCAGAGCCGGCCACCTCACTGAACGGTGCATCGCCCGAGGGTTTATCCCAATCGACGGTGACAGTGCGGATCCCAGACACACGTCCATGATCGTCACAGATAAAAGCCTTGGACAACAGATTGTAGGTCCGCGGGTCATCGCCAAATCGATGTTGAGCTTCAGCATGAGCATAGTCGGTGCGCAGGATAAGCGGCCACTGCGGCCAGGGGTTATCCTCAGCCCGTTCAGCGGGCGGCTGAGCGAGTAATTCGAAGTTTACGATGCTTTCACATCCTTGTCGCAGTGCAGTACCGATACAGTCGGCACCAGTATCCCCTCCGCCAATGACCACAACGTGGCGGCCCGCTGCAGAAATTGCAGTATCAGTGTGATCCAAGAATGCCTGGGTACTGTGGGTCAGATAGTCCATAGCAAAGTGGATGCCCTGATATTCCCGACCGGGAATGGGAAGATCACGCGGTACTGTCGCCCCGACTGCGAGAACTACGGCATCATAGTGTTCCAGCAGTTCCCGGGCTGGCACATGGCCACCCGCCAAAGCAACACTCTCACCCACGCTGGTACCGGTAATAAAGTTCACACCTGCCTGACGCAGCAGATCTACCCGCCGCTCTACCACAGTTTTGTCCAATTTCATGTTCGGGATACCATACATCAGCAAACCGCCAATCCGGTCAGCACGCTCATAAACCGTTACCTGGTGCCCCGCCTGATTCAGTTCATCCGCTGCAGCCAGGCCGGCCGGTCCTGAACCGACGATAGCCACATGGTAACCACTACGCTCTGCCGGCTCTGCCGAACCGATCCAGCCTTCGGCAAACCCGCGATCGACAATCGCCTGTTCAATATTCTTTATGGTGACTGCCGGCTCAGTGATGCCCAGGACACAGGCACCTTCACAAGGAGCGGGACAAACACGGCCCGTAAATTCCGGAAAGTTATTGGTAGCATGCAATCGATCCAAGGCTGCCCGCCACTCACCACGGTAAACCAGGTCGTTCCATTCGGGGATCAGGTTGTCTACCGGGCATCCATCAGCCGACTGACAAAAGGGCACCCCGCAATCCATGCAGCGAGCGCCTTGGGTCTGCAAATGGGGTGGTGGTGCCTGAGAGAAAATCTCATCGAAATCGCTCACGCGCTCACGCACTTCGCGGTAGGTTACGCTAAGGCGTGGATATTCCTTAAATCCGGTTACCTTACCCACGACTGATGCCCATTCAAGCTTGCCCGATCAGGCCGAAGCCTGATTCACAGCACTCCCCGAAGGAATAGCCAAGTCGACCTCTTCGCCCTGCGCGGCGTGTTGAGACAACACACGCTTGTAGTCACGGGGCATGACTTTCACAAAGGTGGCTAAAGCCAACTCCCAGTTGGCCATCAGATCGGCGGCTACGGTTGAGCCCGTCAGTTGGTGATGCTCGCGCAACAATTGCTGGAGCTCGGACACATTGTCGATATCCTCCAGGGGCTCGAGATCCACCATGTCCTGGTTACAATTCATAGCAAACGCCTCGCGATCCGGTGCCAGAACATAGGCAATGCCCCCGGACATCCCGGCTGCAAAGTTACGGCCCGTCGGACCGAGAATCACCACTCGTCCACCTGTCATGTATTCACAGCCGTGGTCTCCCACGCCCTCGACCACAGCCCACGCCCCACTGTTGCGAATTGCGAAACGTTCGGCTGCCGCCCCACGAAAAAACGCACGCCCACTGGTTGCACCGTAGAGCACTACATTGCCAACAAGAATATTGTGCTCGGGCACAAAACTACTTTGAGATGGTGGATAGACCACGATATGCCCGCCCGAAAGCCCCTTGCCTACATAATCATTGGCGTCGCCAACCAACTCCAGGGTCACTCCGCGGGCTAGCCAAGCGCCGAAACTCTGTCCTGCCGACCCAGCAAAGCGGGCATGAATGGTGTCATCGGGCAGGCCAAACTCACCCCAGCGTTTGACGATCTCGTGACTCAGTAAAGTGCCTACCGTGCGATGGGTATTGTTGATTGGCAACTCGAATTCGACCCGTTCGCCCATCTCCAATGCCGCCTTGCTGAGTCTGATCAGGTGGGTATTGTCCAAGGCTTTGTCGAGCCCGTGATCCTGGGGAGTTTGGCAGTAAACACCGGTGTCTTCACGAGGCTTTTGTGCCGGTGCCAGCAGCGGCGCGAGATCAATGCCGCTGGCTTTCCAATGCGAGACGGTCGAATCGAACTCAAGCACATCGACACGACCGATCATCTCGTTGAATGTTCTAAAACCCAACTGAGCCATGATCCCCCGCGCCTCTTCAGCTACCAGAAATAGATAATTCACTACGCTTTCCGGACGTCCATGGAACTTTTCACGCAAGAGTGGATCCTGAGTCGCAATTCCCACCGGGCAGGTATTGAGGTGGCACTTGCGCATCATGATGCATCCAAGCGTAATCAAAGGGGCAGTTGAAAAGCCGATTTCCTCAGCGCCGAGTAGTGCCCCAATCACCACATCCCGACCTGTTTTGATCCCACCATCGGTCTGCAGGACGACCCGACTACGCAAATCGTTCATCACCAGTGTCTGGTGTGTCTCAGCGAGACCCAACTCCCAGGGCAGTCCAGCGTGCTTGATGCTGGTCAATGGAGACGCGCCAGTTCCACCGCTATCACCGGAAATCAGGATGTGGTCGGCATGCGCTTTAGCAACCCCTGCGGCTATAGTGCCTACGCCAACCTCTGAAACCAGTTTGACGCTGACCCGGGCATCCGGATTGGTATTTTTCAGATCATAGATCAGTTGGGCGAGATCCTCGATGGAATAGATGTCATGATGCGGTGGTGGGCTGATCAAGCCAACTCCTGGTGTGGAATAGCGGATCCGGGCGATGTTTTCATCAACCTTAGTACCCGGCAATTCACCGCCTTCACCGGGCTTGGCACCCTGGGAAATCTTGATCTGGATTTCGTCTGCGTTAGAAAGATACCAGGCAGTAACCCCAAAACGACCCGAAGCCACCTGCTTGATCGCCGAGCGCTTGAGATCGCCGTTGGCAAGTGGCTGGAACCGCTGAGGATCCTCACCACCCTCCCCTGTATTACTCTTACCACCCAGACGATTCATTGCAATCGCGAGTGTTTCATGTGCCTCGGGAGAGATGGATCCAAAACTCATGGCACCAGTACAAAAACGCCGCACAATGTGGGCTGCAGGTTCGACCTCGGACAGCGCCACAGGCGCGCCGGCTACACCAGCCCGGAAAGACATCAGTCCGCGCAATGTGCAACGGCCGCTGGCTTCAGCGTTAATCGTATCGGCAAAATCCCGATAGGCCGATTCATTGTTTTGCCCAGCGGCCTGCTGCAAACTGGCTATGGCCCGGGGCTCCCAAGCGTGTTTACGGCCGCCGGCACGCCAGTGATATTCGCCGGGGTTAGGCAAGCTCGCAATATTGTCCGAGGTAGACCGTGGAAATCCCAGCTCGTGACGTCGCAGGATCTCCTGCGCCAGCACATCAAAACCCACGCCTTGCAGACGACTTGCGGTATCGGTAAAGCACAAGTCGATGACTTCGCTTTGCACACCGACGGCCTCGAATATCTGTGCGCCTTTATAAGACTGCAGAGTCGAGATCCCCATTTTTCCCATCACCTTGAGAATGCCTTTGGCGACACCTTTGCGATAAGCACTGAGTACTGCGGCATCGTCAGGCAGGGTTTTGGGATCCAGTTTGCCGTCGCGGCGCGACTGCCATAATGATTCCAGTGCAAGATAAGGGTTAATCGCGTCAACGCCATAGCCGATCAACAGGCAATGATGGTGCACCTCGCTGGCTTCCCCGGTTTCAACTACCAAGCCCACGCGTGTACGCTTGGCTGTACGCACCAGATGCTGATGCACAGCTCCTGCTGCCAGCAGCATACTGGCTGCTGGGCGATCTGCACTCAGGGCGCGATCCGACAATACCAACAGGCTGACGCCCGCATCAACTGCCGACTCCGCCTCCTCGCAAATCCGCCCCAATGCGGGCAACAACCCGATTGCCCCAGATGACCGATCAAAAGTGATGTCGATTACCTGGCTGCGCCAACCACGATGATCCAGCTGGGCAATGGCAGCCAATTCCTCATGGGTGAGTATCGGGTGAGCCACCCGCAATCGATGGCAACTCTTTGCGACTGGGCTCAGCAAGTTTTGTTCAGGCCCGATATAGCATTCCAAAGACATAATGACATCTTCACGAATGGAGTCGATCGCCGGATTAGTTACCTGTGCAAACAGTTGTTTGAAGTAATCGTAAATCAGTCGCGGCTGATCAGAGAGGCATGCTAAAGCAGAATCATTACCCATGGATCCTACCGGGTCCCGTTGCTCATGGATCAGTGGGATCAACATGAAATGCATAGTTTCCAGCGTATAGCCAAAAGCGCGCAGGCGGGGTATCAGTGAGGCGCTATCTAACCCGGCCACCTCACTCGCTACAGGAAGTTCACAAAGATCGATACGCTGTTCTTGCAGCCACCGGGCATAGGGTTGTCGTGCAGCGAATTCGGTTTTGAGCTCAAGATCAGGGACAAGCTCTCCTTTTTCAAAATCTACAAGAAACATTCGCCCGGGCTGAAGCCGGCCCTTCTCACGTATCTTTTCAGGCTCGATCGCCAAAACACCTACTTCACTCGCCATCACCACACGATCATCTGTGGTGACATAGTACCGACTTGGCCGCAGACCATTACGGTCGAGCACTGCGCCAATATAGCGTCCATCGGTAAAAGTGACTGATGACGGCCCGTCCCAGGGCTCCATTAACGTCGAGTTATATTCGTAAAAGGCGCGTTTAGCTGCATTCATCGATTCATGCTTCTGCCACGCTTCAGGCACCATCATCATGATGGATTCCTGTAACGTTCGGCCCGTTATCAACAAGAATTCCAACGCGTTGTCAAAACCACTGGTATCTGAACAATCGGGTTCAATCACCGGGAAGATCGACGCAAGATCGTCACCGAACAAATCACTATGCATGACACCTTCACGCGCCCGCATCCAGTTTCGATTACCCCGGAAGGTATTGATCTCTCCGTTGTGCGCCATCAATCGCATGGGGTGCGCTCGATCCCAGCTTGGAAATGTATTTGTGGAGAATCGGGCATGCACCATGGCCAAATGACTAACGTAATCTGATTCCTGGAGGTCCGGGAAATAATCCATTAATTGCAAAGTGCGGAGCATCCCCTTGTAAATCATGACGCGGGTCGAGAGTGAGCAAACGTAGAACATTTTGCCCTGCGCCAGATTCTGTGCGGTCCGCAGTTGATGGCTGGCCTGTTTTTGGATCAGGTACAGCTTGCGTTCGAAGGCATCGCGATTCAGACCATCTGATGCAGCCACCAGCAACTGCTCCACGCATGGCTCGGATAATCTTGCAGCATCACCCAGACCAGCGTTTTCCGATGCGACCGGCACTACCCGCCAGCCCAGCAATTTCTGGCCGTGCGCTTCAATCAGTGTCCCAACAATACGCTTACAGTGATTCCGCTCAGCGGTATTGCGGGGGAGAAATACCAGTCCCGTTGCAAAACGTCCCGATGCGGGTAAGGTAATTCTCAACTCATCACGAACTATTCTGGCAAGGAATTCGTGAGGTATGGCGGTCAGAATACCTGCGCCGTCACCACTATTGGGTTGCGCTCCGACACCTGCTCGATGCTCCATGCTTTTCAGCATCGTAAAGGCATCGTCAACAATGCCGCGACTGGCGGTGCCGCCGATATGCGCAACGAAGCCTACACCGCAACTATCATGCTCAAAAGCCGGGTCATAGAGCCCTTGGGGGCGGGTTGGTCGTTTGCTCATCAGGGGTTTACCCCTCCTATCAATAGGCCACAGATGTCCCAAGGCGCACGAACCCGTATCGCACGTCCCGGCAGTAACGCGCATGGTTCAAGGAGGGCTAATCAGCCAACAACTGTACAGGAGGCGAATGCCGTCTTGTTCAGCCAATACCAGCGGGACGGCTGAACAAGTATACCGACAGCCAAAAACAGGTTCAAACCGTTTGACCTTATTGTCAGGGCGAATTTGGTTGATCTCAGCTCGAATTTGCCCCTCATTGGTGCAACTCGCCTTGTTTGGTAGCAAAAACAACCACGATATGGCTCTGAGTAATTACCACAGACCTATATTTTGGTTAAAAAAAGGGGGTGGACTACCCTGGGCGTAGAGGAAGATTTTAGCTATCGAGAGAATCCGCTCAACACTTCGCGCAGTAGCGCGTCAGGGTAGTCAGATACCAGTCGGGCCCGACCTATTGCTTCTAACAATATCAAACGCACCCGACCACCACTGACCTTTTTATCGACTTTCATGTGTTGCAGGTAATCGGCTGGGCGCATTGCACTGGGTGGATCAACGGGCAGTCGGGCTCGAGTCAACAACTCGCGAATACGATCACATTGCGCCTTATCCAGCCATCCCATCTTCTGGGACATAGTGGCTGCCATGACTATCCCTGCCGAAACTGCCTCGCCATGCAACCAGTTACCGTATCCGGTTGCAACCTCAATCGCGTGACCAAAAGTGTGCCCCAGATTCAACAACGCTCGCTCGCCAGCTTCCTTCTCGTCGCGAGCGACCATCTGAGCCTTATGACGACACGATTCAATGATGACGTATTCGAGCACTTCCTCATCATAGGCCAACGCTTTTTCGATATTGTCCTCCAACCAGGAGAAAAAGAGTTCGTCACAAATCAGACCGCACTTGATAACCTCGGCGAGGCCTGCGGATAACTGGCGCGGTTCGAGTGTGACCAAAGTTCGGGTATCCGAAACGACGCACACCGGCTGATGGAAAGCGCCAATCATATTCTTGCCCTGCGAATGATTAACAGCCGTCTTGCCACCGACTGCCGAATCAACCTGGGCCAACAATGTCGTCGGCAACTGAATAAACGCGATACCCCTCTGGTAGCACGCCGCAGCAAAACCCGCCAGGTCGCCGACCACTCCACCACCCAAGGCGATCAGTGTCGTGTCTCGGCTACAGTGATTATCCAGCAAGGTATCGAATACCAGCTGCAGGGTACCTACAGTCTTATGCTGTTCACCATCTGGCAGTATCTGGCAGCTTAGACGCCTGTCTTTCAGGGACGCTGTTACCCGATCAAGATAAAGAGGTGCCACTCGGTCATTGCTGACGACGACGACCTCATCACCAGCAAGATAGGGTGATAGCAGCGTACGATCGCCGAGCAGGTCGGCACCAACGATGATCGGATAACTGCGACTACCGAGATCTACGTTCAGCGTTGCCAACGTTCTCTGATCTCGCTGCAGATATCCCGCGCCACTGCATGGGGTGATCGTGAATCAGTCTCGAAAACAATATCGGCTTCAGCCCGATACAGCGGTTCACGCTCCCGCATCAGGCATTCCAGAACCTCACGCGGCTCCTTGCCAGTGTTTAACAGAGGTCGGTTCTTACTTGAGCGGGTGCGCTCAACTAGCATCTCGACAGTTGCGTGTAGATATATCACCAGGCCATTGTGTCGCATAACCTTACGCACATCCTCACGGGCAACTGCGCCACCACCGGTGGCCAGGACAATGTTCTTTTTTTGTACCAGTTCGAAGATCATCTGGGCCTCACGTTTCCGAAACCCCTCTTCACCTTCAATATCAAAAATCGTACTGATGCTAACGCCAGTACGGTCTTCGATTTGCTGGTCGGAGTCGATAAAATCCATGCCCAGACTCTTGGCCAGCGCCTTGCCGACAGTCGTCTTACCAACCCCCATGGGCCCAACCAGGTAGATATTACTCGCAGAAATCATAAAGCAGGCCTATTTTATATACACCTATCCGCCAGGCGCTGGCGGTACCGGGTCAGCCCGCGGTAAGCACGGGATTAATAATACGTGGCGTCAGGAATATGAGCAGCTCACGGCGATTATCAAGGATTCCCCGAGTTCTGAAAAGGGCGCCTAGTATCGGCAGGTCACCTAGCACTGGGACTTTGGAAACACTTTCTGAAGTCTGTTGCTCATAGATGCCCCCCAGCACTACGGTCTCACCATTGTCCAGTAATACCTGGGTACGGACCTGGAGAGTATTGATATTCTCTTCTGTGGGCGACACGAATGAGTCCTTAGTGACGAAAACGTCAAGGATAACGCGATTATCGGGTGTAATCTGTGGGGTCACTGTCAAACTCAGTACTGCCTTCTTGGTTACAACGGTCCCTTCCCCCAACGTGTTGGTCGTAAAGATCCGCTCCTGCCCCTGCTCAATATGCGCTTCTTGTTTATCCGCAGTCAGTAACCGTGGATTGGCAACAATCTTACCATTGCCTTCCGCCTCGAGTGCCGAGATTTCCAGATCAATCAGTGCAGCCCAACCAGCACCAGCCTTCGCCAGGGTGAACGCATAGGATGCCGGTGCCACCGAGCCGACGCCAGTCGCCGGCAGATCGACCCCCAATGATCCATCTCCACTGGCGCTGACACCATCGTTGCGAACAACCGCTGTATTCGAAAGCGAGCCCGACCCAATCAAACTGCCCAGGTCAGTATTACTGTTAATCCCAGTTAGGCCGAGCTTAACACCGATGTTACGGCTGAAATCCTCATTGGCCTCGACGATTCGGGTTTCGATCAGCACCTGTTTGACCGGCCGGTCCAGTTCGTTGATGAGTTTTCGAATCTCGCGGATTTTTTGCGCGGTATCCTGGATCAGCAACGAGTTAGTGCGTGCATCAACAGTAACGCTTCCCCGGTCAGATAGAAGGCGGTTCTCTTCGGTCTGAACCTCAGCGACCGAAACATTGCCGAACATCGACTGTTGAACGTTGGGTTCAATGGCGCGAACCGATTTGAGGAGGTTGGCAATATCCTCAGCTTTGGCGTAATTGACCTGAATAAGATCTGACACCAGCGGCTCGAGTTCGCTAACCTGCCTCGAAGCCTCGAGCGCCAATCGCTCCTGGTTTGCTATCTCCTCAGCCGGAGCGATCCAAACCACATTACCGTGTTCACGCCGGGCCAACCCCTTGGTCTGCATGATCGTATCGAGTGCCTGATCCCAGGGGACATCCTGCAGGCGTAGGCTCATATCGCCGCTAACACTGTCACTGATAATAAAGTTAAGGCCAGTCTCCTGAGCAATCTGCTGCAAGGCGCTGCGAACAGCGATATTCTGAAAATCAAAACTGATATTCTTTCCCACATAGGTTACCGCCTCCAAGCCTTCGTCCCCAGCAGCCGGCTTATCTGAGACCTCTAAGGTAAAACGCTTACCTGACTGAACCGAAACAAAGTCAAAACTCCCCCGTGGGGTTACCACCACCCGAACTCCAGTCCCGGTTGAAAAGGCATCTACGTAATGAACTGGAGTGGCAAAATCAATGACATCGAGTCGACGCTCGAGAGATGCATCCAAACTGGCATCATCAATATCCAGCACAATCTCACCCAGATGTTCGCGCACATTGATACGGGGATCCTCAATATCAAATTCGAGAATTACCCACCCAGCGCCATCCGGACTTCGACGAAAATCAACCGTTCCCACTTGGCCACCAGTGTGCCGAACTGGCCCTGCTATCCTGGATTCGGCAGGGTCGGGGGGCGCCTTGGCCGCATCGTCCGCTAGCGCCTGATCGATGACAAGCGTCAAACCATCCAGATCGAGAACGCTTTCATAAGCGACCGGCGCAATCAGATTGATCACCACCCGCGAGCGTTGCTCTGTCTGCGCCACCATGACACTCTCCACTGCGCCACGACCAATATCGATTACCGGGGTAGTCAACGCACTGGCGACACCGAAAAAATCCAGTATGATCCGGTCCGGAGCGCTGGTACGAAAAACACTGGGCTGAGGAAGCGGTGCCGAAGATTGGATATTAAGCTGTAGCTGTCCGCCAGGCAAAGCAGTATGACTGATAGCTGTCAGGGCGATATCATCGCCGACAGCGCGCGCAGACAAAGTAATCATTACCAACAAGGCGCTGCACATCAGCACCCCTAGCTGCCAGCGACTGGCTCTCAATATACGACTTCCCATGAGACCGAATCTACCTCAAATTCCATACAATTAGTGATTCACGCCCAGTCGTGCCGGCCGAATCTCCCAACGGCCGGTAGGGCCTTGCAATAATTCCTCGATTTCGAGCGCACTCTTATCCAGGTCTATGGCGACGACCTTGCCGTTATTCTGCCCTAGGTAGCTTCCCTCGACCACGCGATGAATCTGTCCGTCTGGAACGCTGACTAGCGCCCAGGCATGTGCGTCTATTTGCATCGTGCCCACCAATTGCAGAGCATCGAGAGGAAACTTTTCCAACGCTTCGGCAACACGACTGGCGTCTGGCGTCAATGGATCAGGTTCAACCTCAACCTCGACATCGCCCTCACCAAATACATTACTCGGCGCGAAAGGATCCGCTGCTCCATCGGCCTGATACAACATCGATTCCACAGGTGGCAATTCTGGCAACGGATCAACCCGTGGCACGGTATCACGGTGTACGGTCTCAACAAAATTTTCAAGATCGATAAGTGAGCGTTCTTCATCACAGCCACCCAGTAACATAACAGTTGCTGCTAATAGCCCGTGTCGCCACCAGGGGTTCATAAAGGATTCGTAAAGGCTCACTGTCAGATTTCCTCCGACAGGTAACGATAGGTCTTTAGGATAACCGAGATGGTCAGCAATCCTGTCTCGTCAGCAGTGATTGTCATATCACCCACTGTGACGACGCGGGGCATCTGCGCGAGATCACTGATGAACCCGGCGAGCTGATGATAAGAGCCTGTTACTTCCATCCGGATCGGCAATATTGCGTAGAAATCTCCCAATTCCTCCTGCTGGGGATCAAACACCAGAAAATTGAGCCCCCGGCGAGCGCCACCCTCAGTGATATCAACCAACAGCGATGGAACCTCTGTGCTGTCGGGCAACTGATGCACCATGACCGCCAGCATGTCCTCAATCTGCGACATCTGCTTTTGATATGCAGGCAAATTGACTACCATGCCTTTCTTGGTGCTGAAAGTCCTACGCAGTTCGGTCTCTTTGGACTGCTCTAAGTCCAATACTCTTTGCTGATCCTGGATCAGAAAATACCAGCCGCCAAACAGTAAAAGGATAGAAATCAATAACGACATAACCACCATGAACCATGTCGGCCAACTTGCTGGCTCTTGGATATCGAGCAGGCGCAGTTCGTCTGACCAGCTCATATCCCTAAACTCCTAGCGCAACTCACTGGTTAGCATCCGATGTCAGGTAGCTCTCGTTAGACCTCACAAAAGATACCCACAGTTCAAACTCCTGGGTATCGCCGACATTGATCATATTGAGTTCTGGGCGGTCGAATGAGGCGGTATCGGCAAGCTGCTCCATTAGCGCTGATATGCGCGAACTGGACTGAGCGACGCCAGTCAGACTAATACCCTCAACGCTGCGCTGCAGGGAAGAAAAAAATATCCCTTCGGGAATTGTGGTAGCGAGCTCACTCATAGCGCGCACCAACCGTACCCGGTCTGCCTGTAGCCGGCGGATAACCTCCATACGTGCAATCAGCGCCTCTTTGCGATTCTGTATTTCGTTGACCTCCTGCAATTGGCGTTCAACACGGCTGATCTCGCCGATCAAAAACTGGTTGCGGCTTCTTTGATGCTCAATATCCCTATCTAGATTCCACCACACAGCACCGATGGATCCGGCACTGCCCAACCAAAGCGCGATGGCAATGATTGCAACTCCACGGCGCTGACGCCCCCGCTGCTGTTCACGCCAGGGCAACAGATTGACGCCAGAATTCAACCTGTCCCCCTGACAGCCAATCCAACCGCCTTGACCATAGATGGCGCATAGCGTTGCACCAGTTTGCTGCCGCGGATCCCACTCCCGGGTGCAAAGAGATCAGCCACGAGCGTGGGCACCCCGACCTGCGCCTCGATGAGCGGTGCTACACCGGGAATCTGACAACAACCGCCACAAATCAGCAGCGCGTCAACTTGCTCTAACCCGTTCCTCGCCGACAGGCAAAACTCCACGCCCCGAGCCGCCTCTCGCGCCATGGCCTGCCGGAATGGTCCAAGAAGATCCTCTTCGTAATTCTGGGGAAGATCGCCGGTGCGTTTAAGCGCTTCAGCTTCCCGATAATCGACGCCATAACGCGAACGGATATTCTCGGTCAGAATCCGACCGCCAAAATTCTGATCGCGACTATAGATGACGGTACCGTCCAGAAAAAGATCCAGCCGTGTGCTCACATCTCCGAAATCCATTAGTGCAATAGCTCGACCTTCCAGTGATTCTCCTAGGGTTGCAGCGACAAAGTCGAAACTACGCTCCATCGCAAATAAGCCCACATCGACGATCACCGCACGCAACCCCGCGAGTTCCATCACTGCTATGTAATCCTCAACGATTTCTTTGCGGCAAGCAGTGATCATGACTTCATCATCGCTGCCCGAGCGCGCGCCACCGATTATCCGATAATCCAGGTTTATCTCGTCTAGCGGATATGGAATCTGCTGCGTCGCTTCAATCATGACCTGCTCTTCCATCTCGCGATCAGTTAGGCCCGCCGGTAAAGTGATAGTACGGGAAACGACGTGGGTCTGTGACACCGCTACCACAGCATTCCTACGAGCGCTGCGCGAATTACTGACTGCCCGGTGCACGGCTTCGCTGGTCGCTTTGAGATCACTGATACCATGCTCAACCACCGCATTTCTTGGCAGGGGCTCCAAAGCACAACGGTCGGCGCGATAACCGCCACGGACGGCAGACATTTCCAGCACTTTAACCACGGCACTGCCAATATCGATGCCCAGTGCCTGATTTTTGCTTCGGCCAAAAAGACTCATGCGCCAAGCCTGGGTAAATCAACTCGATCAGATACTCCCGGTACCGGATAAAAATTTAATGTGCTGACCAAATCCCTCATGCCCATAAGTCTAACCCGGCCTGTCATACGATCAACTCATTCCATCGATCGAAGTTTCACTCCAGCGGCAGATCCAGTTTTGAGTCGGCGTTTGATAAAATCCCCGCCAACCTGTTTCTCGCTCTGATTCGGCGAGGTCTTTGCGGCTATCCTTATGTCG
Source organism: Gammaproteobacteria bacterium (assembly GCA_014239255.1). Classification (GTDB taxonomy): domain Bacteria; phylum Pseudomonadota; class Gammaproteobacteria; order Arenicellales; family UBA868; genus UBA868. Next base: position 16,479 of record JAAZZE010000009.1, on the reverse strand, counting down.
ATTCGCACTGTTATCTGGGCTTTTGTAAGCCTCATGCTAGTCGGAATCCTCACACTGGCCGGCGGGCTAGCAATTGTCCTGCCTGATCTCCCTCCGACCAGCAAAGTGCGGGATATCCGTCTCAAGGAACCACTACGGGTATATACGATCGACGGCCGGTTGATGGACGAATTCGGTGACGAACGACGTATTACCATTCCGATCGAAGAAGCACCGGAATTGCTGATCAAAGCAATACTCGCTGCTGAGGATGATCGGTTTTTTCAACACCATGGTGTCGATTTCTCGGGAGTACTACGCGCGGTTATCGCTAATCTGAAATCTTTGGATAGCCGCCAGGGCGCCAGCACCATCACCATGCAGGTAGCCCGTAATTATTTTCTATCGCGAGAGAAAACCTATAGCCGCAAAATTAAGGAAGTACTACTGGCTTTCCGACTAGAACGAGAACTCACCAAGGCAGAAATCCTCGAGCTTTACCTAAATAAGATTTTTCTCGGGCATCGGGCATACGGTTTCCAGGCGGCTGCCTCGATTTACTACAACAAACGCCTGTCGGAGCTGTCTCTGGCCCAATTGGCAATGCTCGCAGGGTTACCCAAGGCCCCATCACGCAGTAATCCCGTCAGCAACCCCGAGCGAGCGCTTGACCGGCGCAACTACGTGCTAGGCCGAATGCGTGGACTGGAGCTGATCAGTGACAGCCAGTACGCTGGCGCACGTTCTGCTCCGGTTACAGCCGAAAAACATAAAGCAAAAATCCAAGTCTACGCGCCTTATGTCAGCGAAATAGTTCGAAAGCACATGGTCGAGCGTTACGGTGATTTGGCTTATCAATCCGGGTTCCGGGTCTATACCACCATCGACCCAACCTACCAGGATGCAGCTAACCAGGCCCTTACGACAGGGCTGCTGGCTTATGAAGAACGCCACGGGTATCGCGGACCGCAGGGGTACATCGACCCTAACAAAATCACCAGCCCGGAAGAACAAGCAAAGGCGCTGGCACGGTTCGATGCGCCAGCACCCCTTCGACCCGTACTGGTACTTCGAGCCGGGGGGGACGCACTGGATATTCTGACGGCAAAGGGACAACCGGCAACCATAACTGTTGATGGATGGCGTTGGACGGGTCGAACTCCCTCTCAATTTCTGAATCCTGGAGATGTCATCTACGCCACTGGAGAAGACGCCTCGCTTCGCCTGGCACAGGCACCCCTCATCCAAGGTGCATTAGTCTCTTTGAATTCTGTCGATGGAGCGGTACTTGCGCTGGTCGGAGGATTTAACTTCAAGCAAAGCAAATTCAATCGCGCCACCCAGGCGCTACGCCAACCCGGCTCAAATATCAAGCCATTTATTTATTCAGCTGCCCTGGAAAACGGCTTTACAGCAGCAAGCTTGGTCAGCGGTGCTCCAGTCGTCGTCGAAGACCATATGGGAGGGGCTTGGCGCCCTCAAAACTATAGTCGTAAGGTATTCGGACCAACACGTCTGCGCAAGGCGCTCAGCCTCTCACTGAATCTGGTTTCGGTCCGCCTGGTCCGTGCAATGGGCATTGAACTGGTTCGCGACTACCTGGCAAAGTTTGGTTTTGATCGTGACCGACTACCCCGCGGCCTCGCACTGGCCTTGGGATCGGCTACGGTTACTCCTCTGGAGATCGCGCGTGGCTATACCGCATTTGCCAACGGTGGCTATCTGGTTGAACCCTTTTTCATTGCTCGCGTTGAGGATCCATCAGGAGATATCTTGGAATACACCAACCGTCTGATGATCTGCCCCGACTGTCCAGCTCCGACCGGCGTCACCCATAGTGCTGGCCGGCGAACCGTCGACCCCCGTTTCGCCCGTCGGGTGCTGTCACCGGAAAATGCATTCATCATGGATTCCATGATGCGCGAGGTTATTCGCAGCGGCACCGGCCGTGCCGCGCAAGCCCTCGGACGTAACGATCTTGCCGGCAAAACCGGCACTACCAATAATTACCACGATGCCTGGTTTACCGGATATAACCCGGATATCGTAACCAGTGTATGGATAGGTTTTGACAGTCCCCGTGACCTGGGTTCACGGGAATCTGGCGCCAGAGCCGCCTTACCTGTCTGGCTCAACTACATGCGGGTCGCGCTTCTGGCCCGCCCCCAAGTAAAACAACGACGACCTGAAAAAATTATCACGTTACGGGTTAACCGGGACAATGGCCTACCTACCGATGAAAACGACCCGCAGGGCTTCGATGAGTTTTTCGTTACAGGAACCGAACCCACCGCTGACCCATCGCCAAACCTACGCCGAAGCACCGGGGCCAGCAGCACGGACCCGGTGCAGGGATTGTTCTGACACATTTGCTCAGCTGTCCTGGTTGGCGCTCGCCTCTTTCTCAACGCGCTTGCCGAGGACTTTCTTTCGGGTAGTTTTTTTCTTAGCGGCTTTCTTCTTGGTTGATTTTTTCCTGACTGTCTTTTTTCTAGATCTGGTGCTTGATTGACTTTTCTCTTCGATCAGCCATTGTCCGTCGCGGGCGGGACATATCGCTTTCCAGCCGGTGGCCTTGCCATCCACCTCGGTCATCACGTACTGCTCCCGAGCCTTGCGGCTATAACGGACCTGAGCCTTGTTTCCAGCCGGATCGCTCACCGGAGCACTCGCCAGATAACGATGCTTAGGGTCCAGTTGGTCCTTGACTGTGAGGATCTCCTCGACCAACGGGGCACGGGTTTCGCGATTTCGGGGAAACTGGCTGGCCGCCAGAAAAATACCCGAAGCACCATCGCGCAACAAGTAAAAATCATCAACTTTGTTACACTGCAAATGTGGCATAGGTATGGGGTCTGCCCGGGGCGGAGCCGGCTCACCATTTCTCAGTAGTTTTCGGGTGTTCTTACAATCCTCACCAGTGCAGCCGAAATACTTTCCAAAACGGCCAGTCTTCAACTGCATTTCAGCCCCGCACTTCTCACATTCAAGCACCGGGCCATCGTAACCTTTTAGCTTAAATTCCCCCTCCTCTATCGCGTAACCAGAACAGTCAGGGTTATTACCGCAAATGTGCAGCTTGCGGTCTTTGTCGATCAAGTAAGCTTCCATAGCGCTATGACAAACCTCGCAGCGACGCGTGCGGACCAGTCGTTGCACCTCGAAATCCTCATCGAGGCTCGCATCCTCAACATCATCTCCGGAAACAAGGTTTAAGGTCTGGGTACAACGCTCCTTGGGCGCCAAACCGTAGCCTGAGCAACCCAGGAATACACCGGTTGCCCCATTGCGTATCTGCATATGTCGAGCGCAAGTCGGGCACGGAATATCTGTATCTGTGGGTAGATTCGCCCGCATGCCTCCAACGGCTGTTTTTCCCTCACCTTTACCATTGGCTGCATCCAGTTTCTGGGTAAAGTTGTCATAAAATCCATTCAGGACGTTCTTCCAGTTTTTTTTGCCAGTGGCGATTTCATCAAGGGTCTCTTCCATTTCGGCTGTAAAGCCGTAATCCATCAGCTCGCTGAAGTTCTCACGCAACCGGTCAGTAACAATCTCACCCATCTTCTGCGCATAAAAACGCCGATTGGCAAGCCGCGCATAGCCGCGGTCCTGGATCGTCGAGATAATCGACGCGTAGGTCGAAGGGCGACCAATGCCACGTTTTTCGAGCTCCTTTACCAGGCTGGCCTCGGTAAAGCGTGCCGGGGGTTTGGTGAAATTCTGCACTGGCTCGAGCTGCTTCAGAGTCAGCCGACGCCCCTTGGGGATATCTGGCAGTTCTATATTCTCCTGCTTGCCAGCCGGTGGTAAGGCACGGGTGTGACCGTCAAAAACCAGAATCCGCCCCCGAGCCCGCAGTTCGAAATCACCACAAGTGACTGTCAGGGTTGAACTCAAGTACTGGGCATGGGTCATCTGACAGGCAACAAAATAATTACATACCAGGTCATACAAGCGCTGCTGATCAGCCTCCAGCGAAAGATTGCTCCCACGTTGGCGCACATCAGTCGGCCGAATCGCTTCGTGAGCCTCCTGCGCCCCAGCTTTACTGGCATAAACATTCACCGACGCAGGCAAATATTTCTCGCCGAATTGATCATGAATGTGCTGCCGACACCTTGATAGCGCATCAGCGCTCAAGTTGGTGGAATCGGTACGCATGTAGGTGATTAAGCCAGCTTCGTACAATCGCTGGGCCAGCATCATGGTCTTCTTTACAGAAAAACCCAATCGGGTGCTAGCCGCCTGCTGCAAAGTAGAGGTAATCAGCGGCGGATTGGGTCGTGACTGAGTCGGTCTGTCTGTGCGATCTGATACCTGATATGGGTTCTGGGTCAACAACGCCAGTGCGGCCTGGGTCTGGGTTTTGTTCTGAGGGCGGAAATTCTCGCCATGCTGCTTAGCTACCTGTAGGCGAAGTGGTCCTTCGGCACATTCAGTATCAGCAAATACTTCCCAGTACTCTTCCGGTACAAAGGCGCGAATTTCGCGCTCACGCTCAACCAATAAACTGACTGTAACTGACTGCACACGGCCAGCAGACAACCCACGGGCGATTTTTGCCCAAAGCAGCGGCGAAAGCATAAATCCAACCACGCGATCAAGGAAACGGCGGGCCTGCTGCGCCTCGACTTTGTGATCGTCGAGCGTGCCTGGATGCTCAAAGGCCTCATGAATTGCCTGGCGGGTAATTTCATTAAAAACTACCCGTCGATAACGCTGTGGATCACCACCGATCACTTCTTTGAGATGCCAAGCGATCGCTTCACCCTCGCGATCCAAGTCAGTCGCAAGGTAGATTGAATCGGCAACAACTGCGAGTTTTTGCAACTCAGAGACTACCTTGGTCTTATCGGGCAAAATCTGATAGTTCGCTTCCCAGTTGTTCTGCGGATCTACCCCCATACTCTTGACCAGATTACTGTAGGTCTTTTTCTTGCGGTAACGCGCCTTGACAGCCGGTGACATTTTTCTCGTTTTCGCCGCTTGGCGCGCACGCTCTTTGGGATCTGCCTTTTTTTTCGAGCCACTGACTGGCAAATCACGAACGTGGCCAACGCTTGATCTGACCACGTATTCGCTGCCTAGGTACTTATTGATGGTTTTCGCCTTGGCCGGCGACTCAACAATGACTAAAGACCTACCCATAATTATCAAACTCGTTTACTGAAACCGTGAATTCCCGTTTAGTCGACTCACCACTCGGGCCTGTTGCAACTATCAGATCATGACATACCGGCTCTCAACTCCGAATTACCGAACAAGGATTAGGCCTGCCCATGGCGGTCGTTCAGCGATCACTGAACCAGTACTCGCTGGTGGTTTTTTGAAACCAAACTCAACGCAAACGCAAATACCCACCTGCACAACTACGTACCAGGCCTGCCAACTCCATCCTTATCAGCATGGCGCAAACCTCGCTGATCGTCAAACCTGACCGCTGGGCGACCTGATTGACACTGGTGGGAGCAAAGTCCACAGCATCAAGGGCCAGAGTGCACCAGAATGGCTGTTTTCCTGCAGGTTTCACGATTTCTTGAACCTCTTTCGACAGTGACAGGTGCTCAACAATCTGCCTTGCCGACTCCACCAATTGGGCGCCGTCACGGATCAACTGGTGAGGCCCACGAGAAAGCGGTGAATTGATCGAGCCGGGAACCGCGAACACCTCGCGACCCTGATCAGCGGCAAAACCGGCAGTAATCAGGCTACCGCTTCCTGGCGCTGCCTCAACGATCAACGCACCCAGGCTCAACCCACTGATAAGCCGGTTGCGCTGGGGAAAATGGTGTCGCCTAACACCGGTGCCAAGTACAAATTCTGAAACTACCAGACCACCTTCCGAGATCTGATGGGCAAGGTCACGGTGACATCGGGGATAAACGATGTCCAGACCCGTAGCACATGCAGCAATCGTTGGGCCGCGAACCTTTAGAGCGCCGCGGTGGGCAGCGCTATCAATCCCAAGCGCAAGTCCGCTCGTAACTACAATCCCAATCGTTGCAAGCTCACTGGCAAAATCAAGGGCGGTTTCAACCCCTGCCGGGGTCGGATTACGACTGCCGACAATCGCGAGTGCCGGGCCCTGCAATAAGGATTCATCGCCCGTGCAATACAGCACCACGGGCGGGCACGAAATTTCACGCAACAGTGCGGGAAATTTCTGATCAGTCAGACCAATCACCGAATGTCCCGGCCTCGCAAGCCATTTTACATCCTGCGCTACCGACCGCTCGCTACTACGGCCACCCAGTGTCAGCCTTGACCCAGAACGCAACCGGCTCTGTCTGGGCAAAACCGATAAGTCAGCGCTGAGCGCTTCGAGGGGGTCAGGAAAATGTTGAAGCACAACCCGCTTGATACTTTCGGGGAGCGTTGCACGTCCAATACGCAACCAGGCTAAATTTCTTTCGTCCATAATTGGCCCTCCTTGGCCTTGTAATCAGCGACAGCGAAAACCAGTCCGCTTATGCTCACCGGGTGCTTCCATGCCCCGGCGGAAATGTCAGGTACCGGGGTTCACTACCCTATCGCTGGGCTGGATCGCGCGCTCAACGTCGCGAACCAGTGCGTAACTCAATCGATCAAAAACCCGAAAGACCAGCAGTTCACCTGAACGTCCCTCGGGCAGAGTAATCAATTCCGCCTCGCCGCTGGCCAGGCGCCGTCTACCCGGCAAGCGTTCGGCACAGCCCAGCAGCCGGGCATGCACCGTGCTCATGGCAACCGTAGGCAAAGTGCAACGATCAGCACTAACGGCTGGCCGAACAATATCTCGGGTCAGTAGTAAAGTCCTATCCGGGTGCACCACCATGAGCATATCTCCGGGAGTCAACCCATCCTGACTCCCGGCAGATACCACGACAACGGAAAAGAGCCCGACTCCGCTGATCGCACCGAAAGTGCTGACGACATGTGCGTCTACGGCAACCTGCGGTACCTTTGGATAAAGATACGGCAAACCAATTTCTTCCTGTCTGGAAATCAATCGATCACCAGGGCTCACCTCTTGAACACTACTGACGATGGTCAATCGGGCGACATCACCAGGCTCATCCAACTGAGCTGTACCGAGATATTGAGCCGTCACCCCCAATTCCTCGCCGCTGACTGGATGCGTCAATGTGCGGCCGGGGCGAAAAACCGTGTACAAACCTGTTGCCGATGTCGGCAGATTCTGAGCATAAAAACTACTGAATTGGCCCAACAAAACGTCGCCATCTAGACCGCTGATCACACGACCCGCAACCGCGGGGTCTACCTCATTCATCAGTAACGGGTAGCTAAGAAACGGCGTAATCGCATCCGGAGGAATTACGGCTGGCACCCGCACTGGTGTCTCGATGCGTATTGCCGGGCTGCGTTTTTGAACAGGCAGCACTTTGAACTGCACCGCAGCATCTTCATCTTGCGGTGAAATAACAAGGGTTTCACCCGGCACTAGTTCACCGCGTTCAATCAATTGCGGATTTCGCGCCAGTAGTTCAGGCCAACGCAATGAATCCCCCCACAACTGCATTGCGATGCTCCAAAGGGTATCACCGGTCTCGACTGTATAGAGTGCTGGCAAAGGGCGCTCTGCCTGGACCGGAGCACATACTGACCCGAGCACAAACATGCAAAACACAAACCATCGCACTAAGAGCCGCCCTGCAGGGCGCTGTTTCAAAGCGTTCAGCATACCTTTTCGCCAGATAATTCCGTTAGAATCCGCAGTCATTGCATTCATTCCTCGCCGCATCTATTGTAGTGTAGACAACAGTTGCCGTGCGAGCCAAGCGAACCAGTTCACAAACCCTGACCTTGCACTGAAACCATGGCGTTGCTCGATATTCTGGTGTACCCCGACCCCCGACTGCGAAAACGGGCTAGGCCTGTTGAGTTCGTAGATCAATCGATCAGACAGCTTGTGAAGGATATGGCCCAAACCATGTACGCCGCACCAGGCATCGGCTTGGCAGCTACCCAGGTGAACGTCACGAAACGTGTCGTGGTGATTGATATATCAGAGACCCACGACCAACTTCAGGTCTTTATCAACCCGGTCATTTCCAGTTCTGGCGAAACCATTGAATCCGAGGAAGGTTGCTTATCGGTTCCCGGAGTCATCGAACCTGTAGCACGCTTCTCACAGGCCAACGTCACAGCGCTGGATGGCGACGGAGTACCCGTCGAGTTGCATACCGAGGGACTACTGGCAATCTGTATCCAACACGAAGTTGATCACCTGGATGGCAAGGTATTCGTAGACTATTTATCTCAGCTTAAGCGTGACCGAATTCGCAAACGCCTCGTTCGCGAATCCCACTCGGAACGCCCCACTGGCTGCGACAAAGAGAACGCGCCTGTTATCTGACAACAGTGACCCTACGCGCAGTTTTTGCTGGTACCCCTGATTTTGCAATACCTTCACTGGAGGTCATGCTCGATTCTGATGTGGAGGTATGTGCCGTGTACACCCAACCAGATCGCCCGGCTGGACGCGGCCGCAAACTGCGTCCGTCCCCAATCAAAGAACTCGCACTGCATCACGGACTGACACTGCGCCAGCCGGCCGATCTGCATACTGAGGCACCGTACCTATCCACACTAGACATCGACCTCATGGTAGTTGTCGCGTACGGCCTGATCCTGCCGGGCGCTGTGTTGACGGCACCACGCCTGGGATGCATAAACGTTCACGCTTCACTGTTGCCCCGGTGGCGTGGCGCTGCGCCCATTCAGCGAGCCATTGAAGCGGGGGACACCCATACTGGCGTAACCCTGATGCAGATGGATGAAGGACTCGATACCGGGCCTGTCTTAGCGACAGCTGATACATTAATCAATGAATCTGAAAACAGCGGATCATTGCACAATCGCCTCGCAACGCTGGGTGCACAAGCACTTCGAGGCCTACTGGTTCGACTACATCAAACGCCCATTATCGGAACACCGCAGGCTGCCACCGGGGCCTGTTACGCACGACAACTCACCCGAGCCGAAACCTGGCTTGACTGGCGGTCGCCCGCCGAGGTGCTGGAACGACGCATCCGAGCCTTCAATCCCTGGCCGCTGGCCCGCTCGCGACTGGGCGATATGGATTACCTGATCCGACGGGCTCGTGCGAAACCATCCTGTGTCAGCGCGGACCCTGGCACCGTTCTCAGCGTCCAAAATGGATTGATTCAGGTGCAAACCGGCAATGGAGTACTTGAGTTACTAGAACTGCAGCGTCCAGGCGGTAAAGCGCTGGATACACCAGCCTTTCTCCATGGTCACCCTATCAAGTCCGGCTCGATTTTCACAGCCCAGGGTCAAGATCATGCCCACCGCTGAAGTTTGTGCCGTCGCCGCTCGTATAGTCCATGATGTTGTCGCCCAAGGTCGTTCTTTGGAGATGGCAGCCAAGAAGCATCTCAACACCATCCCGGTGCGCCGCATTAGCGAAACCCGGGAAATCGCCTGGGGCGCTCTGCGCTGGTGGCACCGCTACCAAGGAGTCTTGTCGCGCCAATTACATCGGCCACTACGTGCCCGGGATCGAATACTCGAATCGCTGTTGGTGTGCGGGCTTTACCAATACGATCACCTGGATGAACCCGATTACGCGGTAACAGCCAGCACTGTCGACGCCGCAGCACTGCTCGGTGCTCAAAAGGCGACCAGCCTGATAAACGCCGTATTACGCTCTCACTTAAGGGCTAAAACCAATGCCGAACCGGCCAGTGATGAAGAACTTTTTGCGACTCCTCGCTGGTTGTTGAATGCAATACGCAAGGCCTGGCCCGATCAGTGGAACCAAGTGTTGGAGACAGCAAACTGCAAACCTCCCATGACATTACGGGTTAACTCCTTGCAGATGCCACGTGATGAATACCTCGAGTGGCTACGGCAACAAGGGTTCGGTGCAAAGGCCTCGACGCTTAGCCCCTGGGGTGTCATTTTGGACAAACCCATGTCCGTGGCTGAGCTTCCTGGCTTTGCAGCGGGCAAGGTGTCAATACAGGATGCGGCGGCGCAAATGACACCAATATTTTGCCTGCCTACTGAAGGGGCTCGGGTCCTCGACGCCTGTGCAGCCCCCGGCGGAAAATGCACTCATCTGCTCGAGGTGTATCCGCAGATCAAATCTCTAACCGCGCTTGATCGGCCAGGCCGTACAGAGGCAATCAGTGAAAACCTGACTCGACTCGGATTGACAGCAAAGCTCATCGCAGGCGACATTTTACAGCCCGAAACCTGGTGGGATGGTCAATTTTTTGACCTAATCGTATTGGACGCACCATGCAGTGGGACCGGAGTCATGAGGCGACACCCTGATATCCGCCACCATCGACGAGCTTCTGACATCATCGCGTACGTAAGAACCCAGGCACAAATGGCAGAGAGGGTGTGGCCTTTGCTCGCTCCGGGTGGCCAATTGCTTTACATTACCTGCTCGGTCCTGCCACAAGAGAATGACGGCCCCTTGCTTGAGTTTCACCGTAATCACTCTGGAGCAAAACCCGAAAAACCGACCGTATCAGGCGCCTTAACAACTGAACTGGGAGTTCAGTTTCTGCCTAACGAAGAGCATGATGGCCTGTACTTCGCATCGCTATTCAAGGATTAAGGCTACGAATTTCGGCAAGACCGTATAATTCGGCCCAGCCCGAAAATCACCCTCTATGTTTTTTCAGCCAAATTCCGGTACCGCCCGGCCAATCCGCCTGCTGCAAGCGTTGCTGCTGGCAATGCTGCTCGGCGGTTTTTCGATACACGCGCACGCCCAATTCGCCGTTAATTCGGGGCAATCGAAACTGGCTGGGGGCTTACTCAGCACCTCGGCACAATTGACCCTGAAGATCACGGGTGATCCTGCTCAAGCGCTATCCAAAGGTATTGGGCTTACCATAGTGGTGCGGACCCGACTCTACCGGGCCAGCCTGGCATCGTGGTACTTTAAGGTAGCAAACTGGGAGCAGCGCTTCCTCGTGGAGCACCATGCATTGTCCAACCGTTACACCCTGACCCAGGTCGCGACGGGGACGACTGATCATTTCCCTACTCTAACTGAGACGCTGAGCGCTATAGGTCGCTTTGCAACAACAGTTGACTTGCCCGCGGGCACCCATGAGAACGATGACCTGCAGATGCGTTTGCAGGTTTCGCTAGATCGTAAAAGTCTGCCCGGACCTTTGAAACTGGTTGCCCTTATTTTTAAGGATTGGCAACTGCGCAGCAGTTGGGAACGCTGGAAGGTCAAGACCCGGTGAATCGATCCCTGGGGTTTGCGCTCACGCTAGCCCTGTCAATCGTTCTGCTGGTGGCATCTATTCTACTCAGCCAGAGTGCGAAGAACGATGACCTTTTTGGTGACCACTACGTAGCGCTTATCGTTTTAAATGTTGCGGGAATTGCCATTCTGGCGATCCTAACCTTCTTCCAGATCCGCAGGCTCGTTATCCAGTTCCGCAATCGGACTCTGGGGTCCCGACTAACGCTTCACTTTATCGGGACCTTCGTGATCCTTGCTGTCGTGCCGCTCGCGATGGTCTATTATTTTTCAGTCCAGTTTCTGAATCGAAGCATCGACTCATGGTTTGGTGTCCAGATAGAACAAGCTCTTGACGACGCACTACTCCTGGGAAGAAGCACACTGGAAGCAACCAAACTCGATGTGATCCAGCAAGCGCGCAAAACTGCCCGGCTAATCGAAACGACTACCTCTTCGTTTCAACTGTACAACCTGCTTGACAGGCTTCGTGAAGCAGGAGAATTTGAGGAAATGAGTCTACATTCGGCCAGTGGCCGAATTCTGGCATCTAGCAGCAAGATGGCGATCTCACTGGTGCCTGATGCGCCGGATAAGCAAGTTTTAGGAAAAGTCCGTCGCGACCGAATATTTGCTGAATTTGAGCCCACCCAGGACAGCGGACTGATACTCCGAGTAGCGATACCCGTGCCTGGCCTTGGAGTTAGTACGCCGGCAAGAGTGTTACAGGTGCTGCATCGATTGCCGCTGCGTTATTCACGCCTAGGCGAGAGCGTAGAGTCGGCTTCAACAGAGTATGAAAAACTGAAATACCTGCGTGGCCCGCTGACCGTCAGCTTCGTATTAATGCTGACACTGATTACCGTCATGACATTGCTGATCGCACTATGGGCGTCGATAGTTCTTGTCCAAAGGCTGGTCGCGCCGCTTCGCGACCTGGCCGAGGGCACCCAGGCGGTTGCCCGGGGCGATTACAATAAACAATTACCGGTCCAAAGCGGAGACGAACTCGGTGTGCTCGTTGACTCCTTTAACCGGATGACCCGCGAAATCGGCAACACCCAGCAAGTCGCCCTGGAAAGCCAGCAAAGTGCCGAAGCAGAGCATGCCTACCTCAATACCGTACTGACACATCTTTCGGCTGGAGTGCTCTCGTTTGATGGGCAACAACATCTACGCACCTATAACGCGGCAGCACAGCGGATTCTTGAAGCGAACCTGGAGAACTTCATCGGCACCGGAATCAACCCATTGCGAGATGCCCTGCCCGGGGCGGCTACTCTGTTGGATGCGGTAGGAAAGGGCATGAGACAGCAGACCAAGGAATGGCAGCGTGAAATCAGCGTCACAGGCGCCAATGGCCGGTATGTTCTGATCTGCAGCGGTACTCGACTAGATACCGAAAGCGTCGATCCAGGCTATGTGGTGGTTTTCGAAGATGCAACCGAATTACTCAAGGCGCAGCGCGACGCCGCCTGGGGTGAAGTGGCACGCCGGCTTGCCCATGAGATCAAAAACCCTCTGACCCCAATACAACTCTCAGCTGAACGTATCCGCAATAAATACCTGTCGAGCGTCGATCCTGAACAGCGCGAAATACTGGATCGATCGACTAGAACCATCGTGCAGCAGGTCGAAGCGATGAAAACCATGGTCAATGCCTTTACCGAGTATGCTCAGCCGGCGCCTTTGCAATTGCTCCTGATCGATATCAACCAGTTAGTCACCGACACCGTCGAGTTTTTCCGATCCGGAGTAACACCTATCAAACTACTGACCGACCTGGACACCAAGCTGGGACAAACACGGGCTGACCCCAACGCCTTGCGTCAGGTTCTGAATAATCTCGTTATCAATGCACAAGATGCCCTTGAGGGTGATTCGGGTGAAGTCATAATCAGTACTCGCTTGAACGAAAGCGCTCAAGGAATCAGCCTCACGATCCATGACAATGGCCCGGGGTTCGATCCGCAAGCCATTGACCGAATCTTTGAGCCTTATGTGACCTCAAAGGAAAAAGGCAGCGGACTGGGGCTGGCAATCTGTCGCCGGATTGTCGAAGAGCACGGTGGCAATATCCGCGCGACCAATCTGTCCAATGGTGGGGCTGCCGTTATAATTTCGCTCCCGCTACGCCAGTAACTCCCAGGGCCCTCAAACGCGCAATAACCCTATGAGTCCATTTACTGTTCTTGTCGTCGATGATGAGCCGGATATACGGCAAGTAGTCAGCGATATCCTGAGTGATGAAGGGTACGCCGTAACAACCGCCCAGGATGCGGCAACGGCCCGCGTTCGCTATGTCGAAGATCGCCCTGACCTGGTGCTGCTGGATATCTGGATGCCGGACACCGACGGCATCGCTTTACTTCGCGAATGGCGCAAGGATTCGGACATACTACAAACTCCAGTCATCATGATATCTGGTCATGGCACGGTAGAAACTGCGGTCGAAGCCATTCGCGTCGGCGCCTATGATTTTTTGGAAAAACCGCTGTCCATCGCCAAGCTACTGGTTACCGTAGCCCGAGCACTTGAAAACGTGCGACTGCAAACTGAAAATCTGCAATTGAGAACACGTCTCGAACCTGCTGCCGGTTTGATCGGCCACAGTGAATCGCTAGCTGAACTAAAGCAACTGATCAGCCGGGTGGGAACCACCGATCAGGCAGTTATGATTCGCGGGGAAGCAGGCTCAGGCAAAGGTGTTGCGGCCCGTGCATTGCATCGGACCAGTAGACTTTCCAGCGGGCCATTTATCGAAGTGAATCTTGGCGCGCTGCCCGCTGAAAGCATCGGCGCTATTTTGTTCGGAACAGAAAGCGAAGGTGTCACTCGTCCTGGGCAACTGGAGCAGGCCAACGGCGGCACGTTGGTACTTGACGAGATCGGTGATTTAAATCTCGACGCCCAGGCCAAATTACTCAACGCTCTTGAAGGTGGCCGTTTCTTTCGCTTGGGCGGTACAACACCACTTGACTTGAATACCCGCCTCGTGACCACTTCGAATCAAGCTCTGGAACAAAAAATGGCCGACAAATTGCTACGGGAAGATCTTTTCTATCGTATCAATACGGTTTCGATACAGGTTCCACCTCTGCGTGCGCATCGAGAGGATATTCCGGATCTGATAAATCATTATGTTCAGCAGATCACCGAGAACCAACGCCTACCCTTTCGTCGATTTTCCATCTCGTCGATCAATTACCTCCGTAACCGTCCATGGCCCGGAAATGTGCGTGAGTTGATCAACTTCATTCACCGTATGCTGCTGACAACGACCTCAGAGGAGATTGACGCCGAAGAGACTCGTGAGGTCATGAGCCAAAGCGCGACCCCGCTTGATGAAGTCGAGGAAAAAAATTCCTGGCGGGATTTCGGTCGGCCGCTTAGATCAGCACGAGAAGGTTTTGAACGTGACTACCTAGAATTCCATCTGCACCAAACCGGTGGAAATATCAGTGAACTGGCGCGACGGGCCGAACTCGAGCGCACGCATCTCTACCGTAAACTTAAAGGTCTGGGTATCAACCCCAAGGCTGAAAAGTATCGCCAATGAAACTCGTTAACCGCAAGGAACAGTACCCGTGAAAATAATCATCCTGGGCGCAGGACAAGTCGGCACTTCCATGGCGGAGATTCTCTCGCGCGAAGACAACGATGTGACTCTGGTCGATATCGACAATGAAAAACTCGACGGACTTCAGGATCGACTCGATATTCGTACCCTGCACGGGGCTGCCTCTCATCCAAGCATACTGGAACAAGCTGGCGGGCGAGACGCTGATCTGGTGCTCGCGGTAACCAACCAGGATGAAGTCAATATGGCGGCCTGCCAGATTGCTCATTCACTGTTTAATACGCCTAAAAAGATCGCGCGAATCCGGTCAGCAGAATACCTCTCCCATCCAGGCATCTTCACTGATGAAGCGATCCCGATTGACGTCATTATCAGCCCCGAGCATATCGTTACTCAGCATATTCTGCATCTGATTGAGTATCCGGGCGCATTGCAGGTCGTCAATTTTGCTAGTGGCCGAATTCAGCTGGTGGGAGTTCGGGCTGACAGAGAAAGTCCTCTGATCGGCCGCGAACTTAAAGCTCTGCGCGAGGACCTGCCCAACGTGGACACCCGGGTTGCTGCAATCTACCGTCAGGATCGGGCAATCCCCCCTGAAGGTAACACTGTCATCGAGCCAGGTGACGAGGTATTTTTTCTGGCTGCCCGCGAAAATATCCAGTCTGTTATGAGCGAGCTTTGCGCGGTAAAAAAGCCCGGCCGCCGCATTATGCTCACCGGCGCAGGTAACATCGGGTTACGTCTGGCACAAACCCTCGAAAAGTCCCATTACCACGTCAAACTGGTTGAGCACAATGGAGTCCGGGCAAAACAGGTTTCCGGGCAACTCGACCGTACCGTCGTCCTGCATGGTGACGCTGCAGATGAAGAATTAATGCATCAGGAGAATATCGACAGTATCGATATATTCTGTTCGCTGACTAACGATGACGAGGCCAACATTCTCTCTGCCATGCTCGCTAAACGACTCGGAGCTCGACGTACCATGGCTCTGGTAAACCGATCTGCTTATGTTGATCTTATGGAAAATACGCTAGTCGACATAGCCATATCACCACGCCTTGCGACGGTTGGCTCACTGCTCACCCATGTCAGGCGCGGCGACATGGTCGCAGTTCATTCTTTGCGACGCGGTGCTGCCGAGGCCATTGAGGCCATTGCCCATGGAGACAAAACCAATTCCCGAGTTGTTGGTCGCTCGGTTGAAGACATCTCGCTGCCTCTAGGCATCACACTGGGCGCTATTCTCCGGGGGAAGGATGTCGTCATCGCCCATCACGACACGGTGATTGAATCGGAAGACCACGTCATTCTTTTTGTAGTCGACAAGCGTCACATCCATGATGTCGAACAACTGTTTCAGGTAGCGGTAACCTTCGTTTAAAGGGGGGAGGAGCCTACAGCCATGCTATCCACTGCTGTGCTGAAGATTCTGGGCGTGTTGCTGGTCATGTTCAGCACGACACTATTGCCGCCACTGATGATCGCACTGATTGGCGGCGATGGTGGAGCGCTTGCGTTCTTTGTCGCCTGGCTAGTCACCATTGTGGCAGGGTTATCCTTGTGGCTGCCACTACGCGCGAAAAAACGTGAGCTTAGAGTACGAGACGGCTTCCTGGTCGTGGTGCTGTTCTGGACTGTATTAGCTCTGTTCGGCGCATTGCCGCTACTGCTTTCCCCC
>JAAZZE010000099.1 GCA_014239255.1 Gammaproteobacteria bacterium | reverse complement strand
CTGGCGGTCTTTGCTCTGGGCAGCGTGGTGGCTGCGATCGCAAGCACCATAGTCAGCCAGAACAGACCACTGACGCCTACCCATCGATCCACTACCGGCCCGGCCATCAGCGCGATTAGAAAAGAGGCGCCAATACTCATCCCAACCAGCGCCATAGCTTTGGTCCGCTGCTGCTCACGGGTGAGATCTGCCAGAAGGGCCAGTACCACGGCAGCAATCGCCCCACTGCCCTGCAAGGCCCGACCGAGCACTACCCCGGTAATGGTATCAGCCATCGCAGCCACCACGCTGCCCAGAGCAAAGACCGCAAGTCCTATCACGATCAGTGGCTTTCGGCCGAAGCGGTCAGAGAGCATGCCGAACGGTATCTGGAATAGAGCCTGGGTCAGGCCGTAAGCGCCCAATGCCATGCCAACCATCAGCGGTGTTGCCCCATCCAGAGCGCTCGCATATAAAGCCATGACAGGCAGCACCAGAAATAATCCGAACATACGCAGGCCAAACACCGCGGCGAGAGCAGTTACCGCACGACGTTCCGATCCATTCATAGGGTCACGATTCAGGTCTGACTCCAAAAGTGTTCTATCTACAAAGGCAATTAGGGGGGTCTGCCCGCACAATCAAGCGAAACCCCAGCCGTGAACTAAAACCGACCATACGCCTGTCTAACGAAAAAAAAGCACAAAGACTTTGAATACAGGCGCTCAAGGCACGTAATATTAACAGTTTGCTTTTTCGCAACCTACCTATGCGTACCATCAAAATCCGCGGCGCTCGAACGCACAACCTGCAAAGTGTCGACCTAGACCTGCCGCGCGACCGATTGATCGTCATTACCGGGCTGTCGGGCTCGGGTAAATCTTCACTTGCTTTCGATACGATTTATGCCGAAGGGCAACGCCGATATGTCGAGTCACTATCAACCTATGCCCGTCAATTCCTGTCGCTGATGGAAAAACCCGATGTGGACCTGATCGAAGGGCTGTCGCCCGCGATCAGTATTGAGCAGAAAGCGGCCTCCCATAACCCCCGTTCTACCGTGGGCACAGTTACTGAAATTTACGATTACCTCAGGCTGTTGTACGCACGGGTTGGAGAGCCGCGTTGCCCAGACCACGGGGTAACACTCGCTGCCAGCACTGTAAGCGAAATGGTTGATCGAGTGTTGGACCTGCCTGAGGGTACCCGCATCCTGCTGCTGGCACCTGTCGTGCAGGATCGTAAAGGGGAATACCAGCAATTGTTACGCGCCCTGCTTGCGCAGGGATTCATCCGGGCCCGTATCGATGGCGCTGTTTGTGAGTTGGATGTACCTCCAGACATCGATCGCAAACGCAAACACAGCATCGAGGTTGTAGTCGATCGGATCGTCGTACGTCCCAGCGATGCTCAACGATTGGCTGAATCCTTCGAGACGGCACTCGCCGTGGCCGACGGTCTCGCTCTAATTGAAGTGCTGCCAGACGAGGGACAGAACCGAGGTACCGACCTACTGTTTTCGGCACGCTATGCCTGCCCACACTGTGGTTACAACCTGACCGAACTGGAGCCGCGTCTTTTCTCTTTCAATAACCCGGCTGGCGCCTGCCCGGATTGTGACGGCCTCGGTGCACGTCAGTTTTTCGATCCAGATCGTGTCATTCATGACGACAGTCTGAGCCTCGCGGCAGGTGCAATCGCCGGTTGGGATCGACGCAATGCCTTCTACTTCCAGATGCTGAATTGTCTGGCGGAACATTACGACTTTGATATCGATAAGCCATTAAATCGGCTGCCCAAGAAAACCCGCGAGATCATTCTTTACGGCAGCGGTAAGGAGAAGATTCCGTTTGCTTACCTGCGCTCCCATGGCCGGCGCCCGCGTAAACGGAATCATACTTTCGAGGGGGTCATCCCCAATATGGAACGCAGATACCGGGATTCGGAGTCCAATACCATTCGCGAAGAGCTTGCACGCTATCTCAATACCCAGGCCTGCGACAGCTGCTCCGGCAGCAGGCTTCGCACCCAGGCACGGAATGTTTTTATTGGGGAGCAACCGATACAACATGTGACCGCCATGCCGATTGAAGAATCATTGGCCTTTTTTGAATCGCTTTCACTACCTGGACAACAAGGAGAGATCGCAACGCGCATTGTGCGTGAGGTTGGCGAACGCCTTCGTTTCTTGGTTAATGTTGGTCTGGAGTACCTCACCTTGGATCGAACGGCCGAAACCCTTTCCGGGGGCGAGGCACAACGCATCCGCCTCGCATCCCAGATCGGATCTGGCCTGGTGGGGGTGATGTATGTCTTGGATGAACCATCAATTGGGCTACACCAACGCGACAATCAACGCTTGATCGAAACTTTGTTTCACCTACGCGATCTGGGTAATACGGTGATCATGGTTGAGCACGATGAGGAAGCCATTCGTAGCGCCGACCATGTCGTTGATATTGGGCCAGGCGCTGGCGTCCACGGTGGTCGCATTGTCGCTCAAGGTTCTGTCGATGAAATTCTCCGATGCCCCGAATCAGTCACCGGGCAATATCTATCAGGCAGCAAGGCCATAGCAATTCCTGCCAAGCGCGTGCGCCCTGATGCAAAAAGGAACCTGCAGATTCGCGAGGCCAGCGGCAACAACCTCGACAACCTTACCGTGTCTATTCCCGTCGGACTTTTTACCTGCGTCACTGGCGTATCGGGTTCAGGAAAATCGACACTGATTAATAATACGCTTTACCCTGCCATGGCCCGGCACTTACACGCAGGTCGCCACCAGGCAGCGGCCCACGCCAGCATTGAAGGGTTGGATCACTTTGATAAAGTGATTGATATTGACCAAAGCCCTATTGGTCGCACCCCCCGCTCGAATCCAGCGACCTACACGGGTCTTTTCACACCGATTCGGGAACTCTTTGCCGGAACACCTGAATCACGGGCGCGAGGCTACAAGGTTGGGCGCTTTTCCTTCAATGTACGCGGTGGCCGCTGCGAAGCCTGTCAAGGTGATGGCCTAATCAAGGTTGAAATGCACTTTCTGCCCGATATCTACGTCCCTTGTGATACCTGTCAAGGCAAACGCTACAACCGCGAGACCCTGGACATCCGTTACAAGGACCGCAGCATCGACCAGGTGCTTGGGATGACGGTAGTCGAGGCTGTAGAGTTCTTTGCCGCGATCCCAGTCATCAAACGCAAACTGGACACCTTGCTCGATGTTGGCCTGGGGTATATCGGCCTAGGGCAAAGCGCAACCACGTTGTCCGGAGGTGAAGCGCAGCGGATAAAACTGGCGCGCGAATTATCCAAGCGTGACACCGGGCGCACCCTGTACATCCTTGATGAGCCCACTACCGGGCTGCATTTTCATGATATACGCCAGTTACTGACAGTACTGCACCGCCTACGTGACCACGGGAACACCGTGGTGGTCATTGAACACAACCTTGATGTCATTAAGACCGCCGACTGGATTATTGATCTTGGTCCAGAGGGTGGCCAACGTGGCGGCCAACTGGTGGCGGCCGGCTCACCCGACCAGGTTGCCCTGATCAGAAAATCCTATACCGGCCGGTTTCTCAAGCCATTATTTAGTAAAACTCCCGTCGATTAAGCCTGGGCTTTGGCCACCGCCACGAGGGCTTAGAAGAATCAGCTTCCGGTTTAAGATCTTTGGCCTGACCATCAGACCACAAAAACCAGTTCAAGAATTTGCCCTGTGGTATTGTTTTGACGCCATGGGTAACTATTGTATTGATGCCTTAGATCAGAGGGCCAAACCAGAGATTTGGCCCCACCACCAGATTATCTAACAAAGGGATTGATTCATGGCCGACTCAACGCGTCACGCTGACATTGACCCACTAGAGACAAGCGAGTGGCAGGATGCTTTGACTTCGGTAATCGAGCGTGAAGGAGAAGAGCGAGCCCACTTTCTTCTGGAAACACTGATCGACCAGGCGCGGCGCTCGGGCACTCATATTCCTTATCGACCCACCACCGCTTACCTCAACACCATACCGGCGGCACATGAACCCCGCAGCCCGGGAGACGCAGAGATCGAGTGGCGAATCCGCTCACTGATACGCTGGAACGCCCTGGCCATGGTGGTTCGCGCTAACCAAATCAGCAGTGAACTCGGTGGCCATATTGCCAGTTACGCTTCGGCTGCGACATTGTATGACGTCGGTTTCAACCATTTTTGGCGTGGACCCGATTCTGAAAATGGCGCTGACCTGGTCTTTATGCAAGGGCACTCGGCTCCTGGAATCTATGCTCGAGCTTTTCTCGAGGGTCGCCTCAGTCAAACTCAGTTGGAGCATTTTCGCCAGGAGGTTGATGGAAAAGGCCTGTCGTCCTATCCCCACCCCTGGTTGATGCCGGAATTCTGGCAGTTCCCAACGGTATCTATGGGTCTTGGGCCAATTCAGGCAATTTATCAGGCGAGGTTCATGAAATACCTGCAGCACCGCGAGTTCGTCCCGCTGTCGGATCGCAAGGTGTGGGCTTTCATGGGCGACGGCGAGATGGATGAACCAGAATCGATGGGCGCGCTGGGCCTGGCCGGTCGCGAAGACCTGGATAACCTGATCTTTGTGATCAACTGCAACTTGCAACGCCTCGATGGCCCGGTACGCGGCAACGGTAAAATTATCCAGGAACTTGAGGGGGAGTTCCGCGGTGCCGGCTGGAACGTTATAAAAGTGATCTGGGGCTCGTATTGGGACCCTCTTCTCATGCGTGATACCAAGGGCCTTTTGAAACAGCGCATGGAAGAAGCTCTTGACGGTGAATACCAGGCATTCAAAAGCAAGGATGGCGCTTTCGTTCGCGAGCACTTTTTCGGCAAGTATCCGGAACTTGCCGCAATGGTGGCTAACATGACCGATGAGGATATCTGGCGATTAAACCGAGGCGGCCACGACCCGCACAAGGTCTACGCGGCCTACGCTGCCGCAATGACGCACAGTGGCCAGCCGACGGTAATCCTGGCAAAGACTGTAAAAGGCTACGGCATGGGTGAATCCGGCGAAGGACAAAATATTATCCACAGCCAGAAAAAGATGGCCGATGAGTCGTTGCTGGCTTTTCGCGACCGTTTCCGCATACCACTTAGTGATGACGATGTACTGGCTTGCAAGTTCTATCACCCGGGAGAAGACAGCCCGGAAGTGCGCTACCTCAAAGACCGCCGTGCGGCGCTCGGCGGTAGCCTTCCGGCACGCACTGATAACGCACCCAGTCATCCGACACCGGATCTTTCGATATTCCAGTCGCAACTGGATGGTACCGGAGAACGCGAGATATCGACTACCATGGCTTTTGTCCGCATCCTGACGGCGCTGACGCGGGACAAGATGATCGGACGCCACGTGGTTCCGATAGTACCCGATGAGTCACGGACTTTCGGTATGGAAGGCATGTTTCGCCAGTTAGGCATCTATGCCCCTGAAGGCCAGTTGTATATCCCCGAAGATGCAGATCAATTAATGTACTACCGCGAAGATATTCAAGGACAGGTATTGCAAGAAGGTATTACCGAAATGGGCGCTATGTCTTCCTGGATAGCGGCCGCAACCGCCTATGCTAACCACGGGATTGCCATGATCCCTTTCTACATTTTTTACTCAATGTTTGGTTTGCAGCGGGTCGGTGATCTTGCCTGGGCTGCGGGGGACCTGCAGGCACGAGGGTTTCTGATCGGCGGTACCGCGGGACGCACCACCCTGGCCGGTGAAGGATTGCAACACCAGGATGGACACAGTCTGTTGCTTGCCTCAAGTATTCCTAACTGCGTCTCCTATGATCCAGCCTTTAATTTTGAGCTCGCAGTCATTATCCAAGATGGTTTGCGAAGAATGTTTACCGATAAGGAAAACATTTTCTACTATATCACCGTGATGAATGAGAACTACTCACACCCGGTACTACCGGACAATGTGAACGATGGCATTCTCAAGGGCATGTACCCGCTGCTTTCTTCAAAGCGAGGACGCAAGGCCGCGCCCCGGGTACAGTTACTTGGTAGTGGCGCGATTCTGCGGGAATCACTCGCCGCAGCGAAGCTGCTGGAACAGGACTTTGGCGTCCTGTCCGACGTCTGGAGTGTCACCAGTTATAACGAACTGGTGCGCCAAGGTCGAAACGTTACGCGGTGGAATCGCCTGCACCCGGACGAGGCGCCACAGATCGCCTATGTCACGGAACAACTGACAAAAGCAGACGGCCCGGTCGTCGCTGCCACTGACTACACTCAGACCTATGCCGATCAGATTCGGGAGTTTGTTCCGGGACGCTACGTGGTGCTGGGCACTGACGGTTTTGGGCGCAGCGGCACCCGCGAGCAATTGCGAGGCTTCTTTGAGGTCAACCGCTACCATATCGCACTTGTGGCTTTGACTGCGCTTGCCGACGAAGGGGTCTTACCCCGTTCAACGATGTTGGACGCGATCAGCCGTTACCCGGTCGATCCAGAAAAACCTAACCCAGCTACAGCCTAACAGGGATTAGCTAATGAGTGATCCCCTGAAGATTACGATACCCGACATTGGCGACTTCGAGAGTGTCGATGTGATTGAGGTGCTGATCGTTTCGGGGGAGTCTGTCCAGGCTGAGGATCCGCTCATTACGCTAGAAAGCGACAAGGCGACCATGGATGTGCCATCCCCTGCAGCCGGGCGTATTACCGAGGTGACGGTTACGGTGGGTGACAAGGTGTCTCAAGGCAGTCTAGTTGCGTTGCTGGACCCTGCTGAGGTCGATACAGCCGCTGGCGAACCGCCATCGGAGCCCCACCCGACAGAGTCCGTAACCACATCAACCGTCGTGACAGCCCTGGAATCCGCACCAAAACCAGCAGAGCCCGAGACAGTCACCCAACCACCGACCCAGTCGCAGGCACCCCCGAGCACGCTGCCACCACCGCTCGAAGGTAGCAGTAAGCTACCCCATGCGAGCCCGGCTGTGCGCCGCTTTGCCCGGGAACTCGGTGTTGATCTTTCCCAGATAAGCGGCAACGGAGCGCGTGGGCGTATTCTCCAGGATGATGTTCGCCAGTTTGTAAAAGCCGCTCTGATCAGACCTGCCCCTGACTCAAGGCCCATGGAAGGTGCCGGTATACCCCCTATACCCGAGGTGGACTTTTCTCGCTGGGGGCCCATCGATACCAAACCGGTTTCACGGATTCAGCGCCTCTCGGGGCGTTACCTTCATAGAGCCTGGCTAAACATCCCGCATGTCACTCATCACGATGATGCCGATATCACCGAACTGGAATCCTTCCGCCAGTCGCTAAAACAGGACAAGGTGCATAGCGGTACACGCATTACGATCCTGTCCTTCTTGATGAGGGCAGTGGTCAGCGCACTGAAAGCCTTTCCGACCTTCAACGCCTCATTATCACCGGACGGTGAAAGTCTGATTCTCAAACAGTATTTTCACATTGGTGTCGCGGTAGATACCGATAATGGCCTGGTCGT
>JAAZZE010000098.1 GCA_014239255.1 Gammaproteobacteria bacterium | reverse complement strand
TGACCATCGAGGGCCAGGGTTTCAACAACTTGGCCATGATGTGCTGGAGGGGATGCGTAAGGTTTTCAAGACAGCCGGTCCGGTAATTATTTTTCCGGCCTCCGGGACCGGGGCCTGGGAAGCTGCGCTCGTCAATACCCTGAGCCCTGGCGACAAGGTGTTGATGTATGAGACCGGACAGTTTGCCACCTTGTGGCAAAAACTTGCATTGAAACTTGGCCTGGTTGTTGACTTTGTGGCGGGAGACTGGCGACACGGCGTTGATGCAGCGGTGCTTGCAGAGCGTCTGGAGGCTGATTGCGACAAGCAGATAAAAGCGGTATGTGTAGTACACAATGAAACATCTACTGGAATCACGTCAAACATCCCGGCGGTTCGAGCCGTGCTCGATGAGATCGGCCATCCCGCACTGCTCATGGTGGATACAATTTCTTCGCTGGGATCAATTGATTACCGGCACGATGACTGGGGAGTAGACGTGTCAGTTGGGGGCTCGCAGAAGGGGTTAATGATGCCGCCTGGCCTCAGTTTCAACGCGATCAGTGACAAGGCCTTGGCGGCAACAAAGACAGCGAATTTGCCTGCGTCCTACTGGAGTTGGGCCGAGATGCTGCAACCGAATCGAGAAGGGTTTTTCCCTTATACGCCAGCAACCAACCTGTTGTTCGGGCTTCGCGAATCTATTTCGATGCTTTTTGAAGAAGGCCTGGACCAGGTATTTGCCCGCCATACGCGCTTGGCCGAAGCAACCAGACGGGCGGTTGTAGCCTGGGGCTTGGAACTACTGTGTCTGGAGCCGCAGGATTACAGCGATGCATTAACGGCGGTAAGGATGCCCCCTGGCTTTGACGCCGACGAATTCCGAAAGGTAGTCTTGGATGAGTTCGATATGTCTTTAGGTAATGGGCTGGGCAAAGTAGCTGGCGAGGTTTTCCGAATCGGCCATCTAGGCAGCTTTAACGAACTGATGATGATTGGAACACTTGCGGGTGTAGAGATGGGGTTCGCTGCAGGTAATGTCCCGCACCACCCAGGCGGTGTTGCTGCAGCGATGGAGTGGTTGGTCAGCAGCGGTGTATCTAATAGAAAATCCCGATAGGGAAGGGCAATATAGGGAACGGCTGGGCACGCGGCAGTGGCCTCAAAAGGATCGCTGCCAACACATGATCTGGCAACTTATTCTCGGTGGATCGGATCCTCAAGTGCCAGGGGAAAGAGGATGCCGGCCATCGCGAGTCAACCGGAGGCTTCCATGGAAGAGGTTATACAGGTACACAAGATCGACGAAAATATTGTTTGTCTTGTGCTTAATCGGCCTGGCAAACTCAACGCGTTGACCAAACCGATGTGGGCTCAACTGGGCGAGACAATGCGGGCACTGGCGCACGATGAGGACATTCGCTGCATTGTTTTGCGCGGCGCTGGGGATAAATCGTTCTCTCCCGGAAACGATATCTCCGAGTTTGAAACTGAGCGGGCCAATGTAAAACAGGCCAGGGCCTATGGGAAAGTCATGCGCGACACCCTGGAGGCTATTGACAATTGCCCCCATCCGACCGTGGCACTTATTCAAGGCATATGTATTGGAGGCGGTTTGGAGATCGCAGCTCATTGCGACCTTCGTGTCTGCGGACAGTCGAGTCGATTCGGCGTTCCGATCAATCGCCTTGGATTGGTGATGTCTTATGCGGAGATTTCTGGGTTGCTAAACCTGGTGGGTCGAGCAACTACCTTGGATTTATTGCTCCAGGGGCGAATCGTAGAGGCCGCTGAGGCCAAAGACTTGGGTTTGGTGAACTGGGTGGTCAGTGATGATTCAGTTGAGGAAGAAGCTTTTACCATAGCGGGGCGTATAGCTCAGGGTGCGCCATTGGTTGCCCGTTGGCATAAGAAATTTATTAATAGATTGCAGCACCCAGATCCGCTCAGTGATGAAGAGGTGGACGAGGGGTTTGACTGCTATGAAACCCAAGATTTTCAAATTGGTTATCAGTCGTTTCTGAAAAAGCAAAAACCTGTTTTCAAGGGCCGGTGATGTGAGTTCGACGTCAGGCCCATTGGCGGGCTTAAGGGTTATCGAACTTGCGCATATCATGGCCGGGCCCGTGTGCGGCCTCATGCTGGCGGATATGGGCGCCGATGTCATTAAAGTCGAGAAAGTCCCCGGCGGTGATGATTCCCGTCGCATGGTGCCCCCCGAGATCAATGGCGAGTCATCGGCATTCATGATGATGAACCGCAATAAGCGAAGCATTGCGGTCGACCTGAAACAGAAATCTGGTGTCGAGGTAGTCAAAAGATTACTGACCGGTGCCGATGTCGTTATAGAAAACTACCGCCAAGGCACCATGGAACGGTTTGGCCTGGGTTACGAAACGTTACGCGAGATCAATCCAGGACTGATCTACTGTGAACTTTCGGGATACGGGCGGACGGGGCCTTATTCGGACAAAGGTGGATTTGATCTAATCGCGCAAGGGATGAGCGGGTTGATGAGCATCACTGGTGAAGGAGTTGGAAGACCGCCAGTCAAAGTAGGTGCCCCGGTTACAGACATCACGGCTGGTATTTTAGGTGCGATGGGTGTGCTCGCTGCCTACACCAGCAGACTTAAGACCGGAGTGGGGCAAAAGGTGGATACCTCGTTGTATGAAGCTGGAATTATTCATACTTACTGGCAGTCGGCAATCTGTTTTGCCACTGGGCGCTCGCCCGGCCCCATGGGCTCGGCACACCCGCTGAATGCCCCCTACCAGGCCTATCCTACGGCAGATGGCTGGATTACGATCGGTGCCGCCAATCAAGGTAACTGGACCCGGCTGCTAGATGTTCTGGAAAGACCAGACATTGGCCTTGACGCGCGCTTTGCAGATAACGCTGGCCGTATGGCAAATTTACCCGAATTGGAGCATGTGCTAAGCCAGATATTTCGCCAACGGAAATCGTCAGATTGGTTGATTCGCCTAGACCAGGCGGGCGTGCCTGCAGGCCAGGTACGAAGTGTTGGCGAGATGCATGCTGACCAACAAACGCAAGCGCGCGAGATGGTAGTAGAAACACAACACCCCATCGCAGGCACCGTTACCACGATTGGAACGCCGGTAAAATTTTCCGCCACCCCGGGTGGAGTCAAGGCGCCAGCGCCGCTCTACGGACAGCATACTCGTGTCGTGTTGCAGGTTCTGGGTTACAAAGAAGCTGAGATAGCCAAGATGGCGAGTGATGAGAGTATCGTTCTGGGGGTTTCGACAGCATCTGAGTCAGCGTCATGTTAGTTTTCCTGTTGAGCAATTCAAAAAACATGGGTTACGACCGGGCCTGGGAAAATTCCCCGTCAAGGCTCCGATCGATTGTGATGGCGTGCTGGTTCATCCCGGTTACTTTAAGGGCGCGGACTAAAATGGCATCGTAGGGGATCCCCAAGAGCGTTCGCGGAGGGTCGTTGGACTGACAAAAAGAGCAGGCCGAAAGAAAGAGTGAAGAGACGCGAAAATGAACAACATCAAGGTGAGGCCGAGGTCTGCTAAGTGGGCTTGAACGTACATCAGGCAGCTTTGATCGGCGTAGACTGGGGAACCAGTTCATTCCGAGCCTTCCTGATGGATGGGGATGGAAATGTTCTCGAATCGAAAGAAACCGATCAGGGCGTTCTCAATATTGAGGATCGTAACTTTCTCGGGGTACTTGAGCATCATATCAATGGCTGGCTCGAAAGGGCCACGTTGCCAGTCATTATTTCTGGCATGGTGACCAGCCGTAATGGCTGGATAGAAACTCCCTATGTCTGTTGTCCGGCCGGCGTAGAAGTACTTGCATCCAACCTGACCCGTCATGTCGCTCCATCGGGCCTTGAAGTGCACCTCGTCAGCGGACTGACCACCCGTAATGACGGGGTACCGGATGTCATCCGGGGCGAAGAAGTTCAGATAGCCGGCGTTGTAGCGGATGGTATTCGCCAGGGTATGATTATTCTGCCGGGCACTCATAGCAAGTGGTTAACCCTTGCCGATGGCATCATTAAAAACTTTGCCACCTTTATGACAGGTGAAATCTTCGATGCAATTCGCACGCAAACCATTCTCGGCCGCTTGATGTCTGACGGCCCAGCCTCTACCGAATCTTTTAAACTTGGCGTCGAGCAGTCAAAAAGGTGCGGCGCAGAGGTATTGCACACGTTGTTTTCAGTGCGCACCCTGACACTTTTTGACGAAATGGCTGAAAACCAAACCCCTGATTACCTATCCGGTCTGTTGATCGGGGCGGAGATACAAGGCGCCATTGTTTTGCTGGGCGATCCAGAGCGTGTATGGCTGGCAGGGCGTAGAAGCCTGCTGGAACGTTACCAACGGGCATTGGAGCTGCTCGGTGTCGAATGTATCCGCACTCGCGAAAATATCGCTGCGCTGGGCCATCATGCCATTGCGCGGGCAACAGGGCTTGTGTCATGAGCCCCTTTATTGCCGCAATCACCCAAATGCCCTTGATTGCGATTCTCCGTGGCATTCGTCCTGACGAAGCAGTGGGAGTGGCCGATGCACTTGTTACGGCGGGCTTCAGACTGGTCGAGGTTCCGTTGAATTCGCCAGAGCCATTGCGGTCTGTTGAAATTCTGGCAAAGCATCTCCCAGATAACTGTATCGTAGGTGCGGGAACAGTTTTAAGAGTCGAAGACGTCAGTTCGGTGACTGCGGCCGGTGGCCAGTTTGTCGTTGCGCCTAACCTGAACCGGGAGGTAGGTGATGCGGCCAAAAAAAATGGGTTAACGTGGTGTCCAGGCGTTCTAACGCCTTCTGAAGCATTCGAAGCCGTGGATCAGGACGCCGATCTACTAAAGATTTTTCCGGCTGAACTCGTGTCACCAGTCGGCATCGCGGCTCTTCGAGCTGTGCTCCCACCGCGTGTTCTCATCGCTGCTGTGGGTGGCATCACACCTCAAAGCATGGAAGACTATGTCGTCGCAGGGGCTAATGGTTTTGGCCTCGGATCCTCGCTCTATAAGGCTGGAATGTCACCGGGTGAGGTCAAAGAACGTGCGATTCGTTTCACCAGCGAGTTCGATAAACTGAGGAAGTCCAATTGAATCAGGCCTGGAACGAAGTACTGCTCCAAGCAATATCCCTGACATTGTGGCAACCGCACTGCCTGTCACATGGTACGAATAAGTTCGAATTCAATCCTAATCTACGAGACGGGCTGTAGTAGGCCTGCGGGCACTACTGCGCGAAATAATACACTCGGACAGGTGTTTTCATGTGTTTGGTCCAACCGTTTTGGATTCAAGTGTGCAGATTTGCGTTGGGGTTTCCGCTAGAGCGCTGAAATCTGGGCGGTGCAGGCTGCCCTGTAATCATATCTGATGCTTTTTCTGCAATCATGAGGACTGCAGCGTTGGTATTAGCGGATGGCATTGTCGGCATAATTGAGGCATCGACAACGCGCAAACTTTCAACCCCGTGAACCCGAAGTTGGTCATCAACAACCGCTTGGGGATCCGAGGCCGGGCCCATTTTGGCAGTCCCAATCAGATGATAGACCGTCGTTCCCTGACGTCTTGCGAAATCGAGAAATTCGTCGTCGCTTTCTACGTCAGCACCGGGTGCTGTTTCCTCATCAAAATAGGATGACAGAGCTGATGTTCGCATCATGTTGCGAGCGAGTCGCATACCTGCCAGCAAGACCTGCTGGTCCTTTTCTTCCAACAGGTAATTCGGCTGGATGATTGGTGCTTCATATGGATCCGCGGATTGAGCCTTTACGTATCCTGTGCTCTCGGGTCGCTCTTGCCAGACGCCGCAAGTCATCCCCGGCGCCTTATCTAGTAAACCAACAACGCCCTCGCGGAAACTTGCCGGCGAGAAAACGAACTGCAAGTCAGGTCGATTTAAATCGACACGGGATTTCCAAAAGACATGGGCAAGTGAAGGACTGACGGACAGTAAACTTGGCCGCCGAATCAGCCAACGGGCGAATTCAAGGAGCAACGGCGGTCCCTGAGCCATATCGTTGATCGTGCGAATGTTCTTGATGCGTGACACCATACGCACTCCATAGTGGTCGCGCAGGCGTTGGCCGACCCCGGGCAACTCGTGAACCATCGGCACGTTCAGGTTGTTAAGTAAGCTTGCCGACCCTACACCGGAAATTTGTAACAATTTGGGTGTATTAATCGCCCCGGCCGAAACAATCACTTCGCGGCGAGCCCGAATGATGAAATGTTTGCCGAAACGCCCCCCCTTCTCACAACGCACGCCTGTCGCACGTTTGCCTTCGAACAAGATGGCTGTTGCTTGTGTATGGGTCCGGATCGCCACGCCTGGTCTTTTTCGGGCACTCCCAAGAAACGCCCGTGCGGAAGACACCCTCAGGCCATTAAGGATGGTCCGCTGAAAATATCCCGCGCCATCTTGGAACTCACCGTTGTAATCGGGATTTCTCGGTATCCCCAGTTCCTGAGTCCCCGTGACGAACGCCTCCGTTACCGGGTGATGCCAATCAAGATCCGTGATCGGAAGCTCACCATCTCGTCCGCGATAATACGAATCGCCCGAACCAATTTTCCTCTCGGTGCGGCGGAAATAAGGTAACACTTCATCGTAAGACCAGCCCACATTTCCAAGGGCAGCCCATTGGTCATAATCCGCACTTTGGCCCCTGTTGTAATTCAACCCATTAATCGAACTAGAGCCGCCAAGCACACGTCCTTGAGGTAATGAAAACCGGCGCCCGGAAGTTCCTTCACCGGGCTCGGCCTCGAAGTTCCAGGTCAGGGTTTTTGAATAGATATTCTTTATGTAACCGGCCGGAATATGAATCAGTGGGTTAAGGTCACGCGGCCCAGCCTCGATAAGGCAAACGCTGGAACCATCCTGACTCAAACGATTCGTGATTAAAGCACCTGCTGTGCCGCCGCCGATTACAACATAATCGAAGGTTTGGGTTTCTTCTGACACCGCGGTTATTTAACCCTGGCTACAGGTTTAAGTGGATTATCGATCAATCTCGTCAGCATATTGCGAGCGGCGAGGGTTAAGGCAGCCGCTTCTCGAACACCCACATACAATGTTCTTGTGGTCCATGCATCGATAAGTCGGGTTACGTTCAGTTGGTGCTCGGCGGCCCAAGGCAAGACAGCTCCATCTGGCAACACTGCGACTCCGAGACCACTTTCGACCATGCGTCGGACCCCGTCAAAACTGGTGACCTGGACCACAAATGAGATCGAGCGTTCGAGTTTCAAGGCTTGTGAATGCAATTGCCCAAGCAGAGAGCTTCCCTGATGGAGGCCGACATGCTGGAAGTCCAGAGTATCGATAAAGCGGATCTCCTTTTTGCCGGCCAACGGGTGACCGTTCGGAGAGATGACCACCAATTGATCTTCACGATACGGGAACACCTCGAGCTCCAGTGAACTGATTGCCTCTGAAAAGATCGCAATATCGGCAAGACCTTTGGTGACATCCTGCACTGCCTGTTCACTGGTCTGCTCACGCAACGCGAGCCTCACGTCCGGATAGTCTGATTTGAAGGCTGAAAGATCGTCCGGTAAAAACTGGGTGATGGCAGAGGTATTAGCAACTAGGCGCACGTGCCCG
>JAAZZE010000097.1 GCA_014239255.1 Gammaproteobacteria bacterium | reverse complement strand
ACGACGAAAAACCTTGTAACAGACTTCCATATCGGTCAGGTTGAGATTACTCATCATGTTGGAAAGTAAGGTAAGTACACGGTTGCCAACGGAGTGCCAGAAATACAGCACCCGATGTGATTCACCACCGGCAAAACGCGAACCGTAGACCACATCGGCACCATCTCGCTCTATAGGCGCCAGCAGGCGTGGGTAGTCTCGAGGGTCGTATTCCAGGTCGGCATCCTGTACCAGCACCACATCCCCGGTAGCCGCCGCGAAACCTGAACGAAGCGCCGCACCTTTGCCCCGGTTGATTTCATGAAATACCCCTTGAACCCCTTCCTCGCGCGCCAGGGTTTTCACCAACTCTCGACTGCCATCGGTGGAGTAATCATCCACCAGAATTATTTCACTTGCCACGGGCGCCTCACGCACCCGGGCAACAATTTGTGCCAAGGTAGCAACCTCGTTGTAAACCGGTATGACAACGCTAACAATCATGCAAAGAACTCGTCAAAAAGCGCGGGTATTGTGCCATTAAAGTGCACTGTCCTCTTAACAGACCCAATAACCGGTCTGTCCGTACCGTCCATCACTGTGCGCACCGTCACAGTGGGCCGCCTGTGGCAGACTTACACTGGTCACGTTGGAAAGAACTCTAAAAAACTACAAATACCTTGAATATTCTAATGTCTGATGCCCGTAACTACCCGTACATCACGGTGCGGGCGGGCGGTTTTACTCTGATCGAACTATTGATCACCATTGTCATTGTCGGCGTGATCGCAATGATCGGTATACCTGCAATGGGCGATTTCATACTGAATAACCGTATCCGTAGTCAATCTGGCGATCTCATGCTACAGCTTACGCATGCCCGCTCAGAGGCGATGCGCACAGTCTCGCGGGTAACCATCTGTCCCGGAACATCGGGCAGCGGCTGCGCCGGCAGTGCCTGGGAAAACGGCTGGGTGGCATTTATCGATACCAATAACATTGCCGCGCTCGATAGTGGCGAGACCATCATTTCTGTCTCCGATGCGTTGGATGGCAATAACACCCTGCGCTCAGCAGCTTTTCCGACCTATATCTCTTTTCGCCATGACGGGAGCTCGGCGGATATCTCGGGCGCTCCCCAGGCTGGATCCTTTGCGCTATGTGACAGCCGCGGATTTGGCGATGATGCCCGAGCCATCGTCATTACTGTGACCGGGCGGATCAAGGTGCTTAATGCCAACGCGACCGGATCCGGGGTCAGCAACTGTGGAACCTGAAAACCAATGAAGGCGAATGGTTTTACCCTACTGGAAGTGCTGATCGCACTGGTGATCTTCTCCTTTGGGCTGCTGGCATTGGCGGCGCTGATGGCTAAGGGTTTGCAATACAACACCAGCGCCCTGCATCGCTCCTATGCCTCGGCGCAGGCCTATGACATAGCAGACCGCATGCGTGCCAATCGCCTTGGCATCACTGCAGGCAATTACGATTCGATCAGCGGCATCGGGAGTGATCCGGGCTGCATCGCCACGGGCTGCACCCCGGCGCAGATGGCCCAGTACGATGGCTGGGCATGGAACAGCGCCAACGCTGCCCTGTTACCCAGCGGCAGTGGCAGTGTGACGACTGACGGCACCACCTACACCATCACCGTGACCTGGGATGATGACCGCGACGGTCCGCCGCTCGACAATTTCGTTTTTCAACTGCAGCCATGAACCGGGTTTACAAACAATTTCCATTTCAAAGCACTCGCAAGTCTTTGCGTCGTCAACACGGGGTCACGCTGGTCGAGTTGATGGTCGCGCTGGCCCTGGGACTGCTGATAACGGTCGCTATGCTGAAAGTCTATGTCGATGCCAGCGGGTTGTATCGTTTTAATGAAGGATTGGCACGGGTGCAGGAAAACGGCCGCTTTGCGCTGGAGTTCATCCGCCGCGATGCCCGGGTTGCCGGTTTCTGGGGCTGTTACAGCGATGCACCGCTGACCAATCAGATCTCTGCTACCAGCGATGCCTGGCTGGATGTAGCCGCAGGCCATATCACCGGCACTAACGATGACGGCCTGAACAGTGCCGACAGCGTCACCTTTCGCAGTGCCACCGGCAGCGGCACATTGGTGAACACCACCATGGCTGCGACAAGTGACCCTATATCTGTGGATAGCATCGCAACTCTCGCCTCCGGACTGGCGGCGCTGATCAGTGACTGTGACAACGGCGATATATTCCAGGTGACCGGTATCTCAGGGACGTCTCTGGCGCATGCTGAAGGCACCAACACCAATATCTCAGCTGACCTCAGCAACCCCTACGCCAGTGGCTCACAGGTCTACCAGGCCCGGCAGAGTACTTTTTGCATCGCCCCTGGGGCCGACACCTCGCAACCCTCCTTGAGACGCCTGATCAACCCGACCTCCGGCGAGACCTGTGCAAGCAATGGCGATGAGCTGGTTGAGGGCGTGGAAAACATGCAGATACTCTACGGTGAAGATACAGACGCCGACAGCGAAGGCGCCAACGGTGACAGCACAGCGAATCGCTATGTGCCTATCAGTGAGGACAGTTTGGATATTGATCGAATCGTCAGTGTGCGGGTGTCAATACTGGCGCGCTCTCTCAACGACAACCTGACGACAACACCCTCCCAGGTAACGTACAACGGCGCTCCATACCCCGCCACCCCTGACAGGTATCTGCGTAAGGTGTTCACAACCACTATCACACTGCGCAACAAGGCAGGCTGAGCAACATGCGGAACTCTACTTATTTTCCTGGAGGTCAAAAGCAGCGCGGCTGGGTACTGGTGATTGGCCTGGTGGTGCTGGTGATGCTGAGCATTATCGCCATCGCCCTGATGCGTACCACCCTCTTCGAAGAAAAGATGGCCGGCGCAAACCGCGATATCAACCTATCCTTTGAAGCCGCAGAGACGGCGCTACGAGGTGCCGAGGCATTTATCGAGAGCCAGCCCGATGACAGCCTGTTCAGCGCTACCGGCACCGGTATTTATGCGCAAGGCACAGATCCAGCCAATACCGAGCCCAATGCCTTCCTCACCACCTGGAGTGATACCAACTCAAGAATCCTTACAAGCGTGCCAGCCGGTGTGACGACTGCACCGCGTTACATGATCAAAAAAGTGGGCGAGATCGGCGACGAGGGCTCGCTGAATCTCGGCGGCTACGGTGAAACGGATCTCAGCCAGAAGTCGGTAATCTACCGAGTCACCGCACGGGGCACCGGCGGCAATGATAGTACCCAGACAGTTCTGCGCAGTCATTACGCCAGGGGATACTAGACAACACTCATGATCACACGGCACCACAAACTACTGACCATCATGCTCTTTTGCACGATGACGATCGTTGCGTACCTGCCTTCACATGCAGGGATCACCACACCAGCTCAGACTCCGCTTTTTGTTGCCGGTACTACCAAGGCCAATATCATGTTGCTGCTGGATGATTCGGGCTCCATGAAAGCGATCGCACCAGGAACGCCTTTTGATTCGGCAACGACTTACGCCTGTCCATCTGGCGCTACGCTGAATTCCGCTACCCTCAGTATCCTCTATGCCGAGTACCGTTCGTCGGATGGGTATGCCCGGTTCACCTGGTACACGCCGGCAATGGGCTGGGGCGGCTGGGGTGAGTGGGGCGACCTTAACTATTATGGCTCTAATCCCCAGTACTGTTTTGATCCGGCGCAAACATACTATGCGTACCTTGAGGGGTATGCCACCAATTACAGCGGTAACTACCTCAACTGGTATTTTGGCCCTTATGACGGCGGCAACCCGTTTGGGTCAGGTGCTACCCGCAAGCCAGCAGCAAAAAACCGTATGGAAGCGGCCCAACTGGCCGCCAACCAATTGCTGGATTCCATCAGTGGCGTGCGTGTCGGCGTTGCCGGGTTCAACGGCGGTGTAGGCGCTACACTCCATCATGGCGTAGCCGACCTTGCCAGTAACGAGTCGGCCATCCGCGCTGCGATCGATGGGCTTAGCCCAAGCAACTGGACCCCACTAGCTGAAGCACTGCACGACATCGGTCGTTATTTCACCGGCTTTGCCGGAATCACCAATCCAGGTAATCAGGAAAGTGCTTGCACAGTAAACGGTCAATACGATGGCCTGCTGACCCTGCATCCGGGAGGCGCTGCGCTAGCTAAGGACGACGACGCCGTCTTTCATGATGTCCCGCTACTTTCCAGCGGGGTTTCGGGGGCGTCGCCCATCTGCCACTGGTGCCAGAAAAACTTTGTAGTACTGCTGACCGATGGCGAACCCTACTATGACAACAATATCAGTGCCGATAGTGGACTGCGCGACTACGATGATGACTGCGCGGGTGGCGGCTGCGGATCCTACGATCGCAAAAGCGATCGGGATTACGGTTCCAGTGGCAGTGACTACCTCGATGATGTTGCCCAGGCCCTGTACGAGTTGGACCTGCGCCCGGATATCAACGACCTTGACGGTGAGAGTGCTACCAATAATGTCGTAACCTACACCGTTGGCTTTGCGATTGATCATCCGCTTTTGAGTGATACGGCTTCGCAAAGCGGCGGACTTTACTTCACCGCCGACAATACCGATGACCTTAATCAGGCCTTTACCGATATCGCGCGGGACATTACCGCGCAGATTGGCGCCGCTGCGGGTGCCTCGTTTTCATCCAGCGCCATTGAAGCCGGCAGTCTTCTCTTTTTGACGCAGTTCAACTCGGCAGACTGGTCGGGCGACCTGTTGGCTTTTGACCTGGCTGAAGACGGCACGGTGGCGACCCTGGCGAAATGGAGCGCTAAAGAACAGTTCAGTGACGACTACTTTGATGACCCCACTACCGCCAGTCGGGTTGCCTATACCTGGGATGCCTCGGCGGGAAACGGCGTGCTGATGAAAAACTCACTCGGCACCGCCGACCTACTG
Organism: Gammaproteobacteria bacterium; assembly: GCA_014239255.1. Taxonomy (GTDB): domain Bacteria; phylum Pseudomonadota; class Gammaproteobacteria; order Arenicellales; family UBA868; genus UBA868. The sequence continues at coordinate 2,709 of JAAZZE010000097.1, read as the reverse complement.
GCTGACTACCAGGTGAATCCTGACGGCTCCAGCGAAGCCCCGGCTACCGAAAAAGCTACCGCCCGCCTGTCCTACCTGCTGGGCAGCCGTACACAAGAAGCGCCCGCTTCGACCTACGATTTTCGTGCCCGCAACGCCGATAGCATCATGGGTGATATTGTCCACTCCAAACCGGTCTATATCGGCGATCCCGAACTTAGCTGGCCAGATAACGGTGCTTTTGCTTATGGCAGTGGCAATTTGTATTCGGATTTCAAGTCCGCAGCTGCCGGACGAGTGGGCGCCGTCTACGCCGGCGCTAACGATGGGGCTCTACATGCCTTTGATGCCGATACCGGCACTGAGTTGCTCGCTTACTTTCCGGGTCACATGGCAAACACTGCGAGCGCTGCTGGCTATCACTACCTCAGTGATCCCGACTACGGCCACAACTATTATGTTGATGGCTCACCGATTGTTGGTGATGCATTTATCAAGGCGTCAACCGCGGGCAGCGCGGCCTGGCGCAGTGTGCTGATCGGCAGCGACCGTGCGGGTGGGCGAGGTCTTTTCGCTCTTGATGTGACCGACCCCGGAAATTTCCTCGACACCTCTATCAAGGCGGCACAAGTAGTGCTGTGGGAATTCAGCGACGCTGACGATGCCAACCTTGGATATACCTTCAGCGAACCGACCATTGCCCTTTTGAACAACGGCAAGTGGGCCGCTATCGTCGGTAACGGCTATGGCAACAGTGGCAACGGTGAGGCAGAACTGTTTATCGTCTACCTGGAGGGTGGTCTGGATGGTGTCTGGACCTACGGCAGTGACTATCTGCGTATCAGCACCGGCTCAGGCACCTCGATAAATCCCGATGGCTTATCAACACCGGCGGTGATCGATCTCAACGGTGACGCTGTCGCCGACCGGGTCTACGCCGGCAGCCTGCATGGCGGGCTATGGGCTTTTGATATCAGCGATGCCAGCCCAACCGCCTGGGGTATCGCAGATGGCAGCCAGCCGCTCTTTGTAGCCACTAATGACGCAGGCGATCCACAACCGATCACGACGCGTCCCCAGATAATCCGCCACCCGAGTGTCAGTGACGGACCTGACCCTAATGTGATGGTACTGTTTGGTACTGGCCAGTATCTTATCGAAGCCGATAAGGCGACCACCGATATCCAGAGTTTCTATGGCATCTGGGATCGGGGGGAAAATAACCGCATCCGCTCCCATTTGCAGGCACAAACTCTGGTTGCAGGTACCGGTGCCTCAGTACGACTGATCACCGAAAATGACGTTAACTACACTGGCGCGGGAGGGCCTCTTCAGTACGGCTGGTATCTGGATCTCGAGGCGGGCGAACGGGTGGCCTCAGACTACCTGGTCCGAAGCGGCATCATTTATTTCAACACTCAGATACCAGACGAAAGACCTTGCGCCTTTGGCGGCAGCGGCTGGCTGATGTCTGTGCAGGCGGGCAATGGCTCTAATCCCGATGCGGACTCTCCCCAATTTGACCTGAATGATGATGGCGAAGTACTCATTGCTGGCGATACCATAGCTCACGATGGCGCCCAGTACGCACCTGCGGGAGAGAAGTTTGCCTCCAGCAAAGGGCTGCCGGCAGCGCCTGCGATTATCGGTAACAAACGCTATACCACTGGAACACAAACAGCTCAGCATCCGGATGAAGAAGGCACCCAGATGGATGTCAGCGTGATCGCACCTATCGAAGCTGCACTGGACGGGCGAATGTCCTGGGATCAGTTAGACCCCAATTAAACAGGCCATGCGACGACTTTCCAACCATTGCGCTAGGATAGCCCTATGCCTTATGCCACAGCCAACATTTGTGATTCCATGAGTATGAGTAAACCGCACTAATGAAACGACCTCTACAATTTCTATTAATCACAGCGTTCCTGATGGCGCTGGGCATGCCAAGCCAAAACGTAACTGCGCGAGATAAATCAGGCGAGCTATTTCTGACCCTAAAAAGAAACCTGTTGCTGATACAACTGCAAGTGCCAGGATCAGCCGCACCCCTTATCGATAATCAGGGTGAATCACCAAATGCCAAAGCAACACGACTGGCGGGGATTCTCAGGTACACCCAGGGATTATTTCAGCCCCCACCCGAGGCGAGCTGCATGCGCCGACAAGCGGAAGCTGCCGTAACTGAGCCATCGACTGTTGTCGCCAACTGGGTTTTTGAATGCCTTCATCCCGAGCAGATGACCCTCGTTCAAACTCGCCTGTTTGAGTTACTCCAGCTCGACTCGATTCACGCCGTTGTGCTTCCTGGCAGTCAACAACTGGTTACCCCAGAACAACCGTTTCTGACTTTAGGAGAGGATTGAGCACGTGCCGCAACAGCATAAGCGATGGCGTTCAGTTAAGGCTCACCTTACAGCCGGCGTAGTCGGCATCATTACGCTATTGAGCGCCCAGCAGGGTGTCGCTGCCGGATCGTGTCAGGCAGATGTGGTTTTTCTGATGGACAACACCGGTAGCATGGGCAGCATGATTTCCAGCACAAGAACCAACGCCGCCACAATTCTCAATTCAATCTCAGGGGGTGATGAGCGATTTGAAGGTATCGACGTTCAATATGGGCTAGCAACCTATTGGGGCGACCCGTTGGAATACAAGGGTGGAAGTTCAAACTCCTATCATTGTTCCAGCGCTACGGAGTATTCAGGGAAGAACAACAATATTGAACTC
>JAAZZE010000096.1 GCA_014239255.1 Gammaproteobacteria bacterium | reverse complement strand
GTTTCTCGCGCAGCATGAGCCAGGCAAGTACCGCCGTGATAAGTGGACAGGCGCTTAGCGTAAACAAGGCATTGGCGATTGTCGTGTGGGTCATAGCCAAGATTACTGTAGGATTAGCCAGACCCAGGCAAACGCCGGCGCCGAGGCCAAACCAGCCGCAGTCCAACAACATTCGCGGCAATTGCCAGCGGTAACGCAAGATCAGCATAGCCAGCACCGCGAACGTAAAGAACGCCTGGCGTCCGAAAATAACCTGCCACTCGTTTGCTGTTTCAATACTACGCAGCATGAAGCCGTTGACGGAGATCAGCAGGCTGCTGCAGACAATCAGTGGCACCGCGAAACGCTCGGAGAAGGTGCGTACCGGGATGGTCTGGTAGGCGGTCACGGCGTGCGTGCGGGCCCGGAATAGAGTGTGGCTATGGATAACCCCACCAGGGTGGCAATGATGAGGCTCCCACCAATCAATGTCTGCTGGCTCGGGATCTCTCCCAATACCAGCCAGACCCAAAGTGGTGCAAGTAACGCTTCCAGGCGCATGATGAGACTCACCTCTGGTGCAGAGATATACCTTGGGCTCAAAGTGATCAGCGCCACACTCACAGGTACGATCACCAGTCCCAGAAGCAACATAAAGGCCAACGCTTGTCCGTGGACACTTGTCGGGGCGGCAAAAGGCCAAGCCACCAGGCAGACGAGCGCGCCACTCCAGGCTATTGCCGGAATCATGCTCATCGCACGGTGTTTGCGAATCATGACAAAGTTAAACGCCAGCGAAAAGCTGACAGCTAACGCAGCGAGATCACCGGCGATACCGCCACCTTCCATACTGCCCGAGAAAACCAGGACCAGGCCAATGACGATAGTCACCGCCGCCAGCCAGGTGCGAAGCGTAATGGGCTCGTGAAAAATAAAGTGACTCAGCAGAGCCGCGACGAGGGGCGAAATACTCATGATCACCAGTGCGTTGGCCACAGCCGTATTCATGATCGCGAAAACAAAACATAAAGAGCCGGCTGCAAAAAGAACAGCAACCGTTATGCCGTGTCGGCCGATACTGAAAAGCCGCCTCCAGCCCTGAGGGCGATCCAGCACTGATGTAATGATGATCAGTCCAAGTGCGGAAAGGCCTCCACGGTAGAAAACCAGCGTCCATACATCAGCATTAATCAACCGCAGCAACAGGCTGTCGGGGCTGATCAGGATAATGCCGCCAAGGCATAGCGAGACACCCTTGAATTGATCCGCTTTGCCGCTCATGGCCGCGCATTCTATAGAATGTACTTATCCATCTGGAGAACTTTTCTGATTGTGTCGTCGTGACAACGCATCGTGGCGCAGGCAATGTCCCGGGTGAGTAAGGCCACCCATTACGCTGGACTGTATTTAGGGTTTTTTAAAAATTCCCGGCGTTGAAGTCGTGCACAGCCTGGATGATCTCCTCGTGGGTGTTCATAACGAAGGGTCCATGGCGGGAGACCGGCTCACCAATCGGGTCACCTGCGACCAACAGAAAACGACAGGCGTCATCATCTGCGACTACATATACTTGCTTCCCCGGTCCGAGCACCGCAAGTTGACGACTTGATATCGTACGGTTATTTTGCGTTCCGGGCTCACCAATAGTTATGGTGCCATCAATAACAAACACGAAAGCCGATTGATTTGGTAGCAGTGACTCAATAAATTCGCTGCCCGGGAGCATACTGACATCCAAATATAGTGGTTGGGTTACCACGTTGGCCACCGGGCCCCGGGTACCGCCGGAGGTCGCTCCTGTGATGACACGTATTTTGACATCGTTGCCCCGAACTTCTTCGGGGATGTCGTCGGCGGGAAATTCGCGGTAATTGGGAGAGCTCATTTTCAAACGGCCGGGCAGGTTGACCCACAACTGAAAGCCGGCCAGGCGGCCGTGTTCCTGTTCGGGCATCTCTGAGTGGATGATCCCGCGGCCGGCGCTCATCCACTGTATACCGCCGGCCTCGATTACGCCGCCGTGCCCAGTACTGTCTTCATGGCGCATTCTACCGGCGAGCAGATAAGTCACGGTCTCGAACCCGCGATGGGGGTGAGCAGGAAAGCCGGCAATATAGTCATCCGGATTATCTGATTCGAAAAAATCCAACATTAAAAACGGATCCAGGTGATCCAATTGCGCTGAGCCGATATACCGGGTCAGGCTGACTCCGGCGCCATCAGAAGTGGCCATGCCCGGGATGATTTTCAGAACGGTACGCAAGCCGCTTGCCAGTTGATCTGACGATTGCTCTGTCATGGCGTTAGTTGCATAAGATTCGGTAGCCTGTTAGACCATTGGGCTAAGTGGGTTCTGGGGTAATGTCCAGATTTTCTTCTTAAGATTTGAGATAGTGCTGATGTACAGGCTACACCTTATGAATCCCAGTGGATCGGGAAATCCAGCATGATCCCAAAGCTTTCTCTGGCATTATGAGTCTACCGGCAACGCGACACCGAAAGTGTCACCCCCGGATTCCAGGAACGCTTTTTCTTCTGGCGTAGATACTCTTCCAAGAATGGCATTGCGGTGGGGAAACCGGCCAAAGCGCTCAATAATGTCGTAATGCCTGTTGGCGTAATCCAGCGCGGTCTGTGCGACTTGTTCGTAGGGCGCTAGGCACCGCCCAGCCAGGATTCGATAGAGCTCTACTGAGCGAGTCTGGTCATCCATTTCTTCGGAGTGCTCAAAGGGTAAAAATAGAAAAACCTGCTCAAGCGGGTGCATGTCCAGATGAGCGTCCTGATCTACAACCTTGCGAGCAAGGTCCAGCGCAGCACTATCATAGTCAAACGCACGCGCTGTATTTCGATACATATTTCGCGGAAACTGATCCAGGACCAGTATGAGTGCCAGCGTATTTCTGACGTCGTTGCTCCAGTGTGTCAGGTCTCCACCTATCGCAAGATCTGGTAGCCGATGAAACCGGGCTCTAATCTCGTTATCGAACTTGGGATCAGGCACAAACCAGGCTGCTTGGCGGCCAGCCAGCTTGTCCACTGAGTCCAGAGAATCTGCGAACCAGAAGTTCAGTATTTCAAGCGGGCCTGTCACGGGGTTCCTTGTGGGTTTGGATCGGTTGGGGATGGAGATCACTCAGTACCTGCATTGACCATTTTGGGATGGCCATTGCCCAGAATTCATCAACGTCACGGCACAACTCATGCAAGGGCTGTTGACCCAGCCATGCCCAGGCCGTATGCAGCGCAGGCAATGGTCTTGTGGACTGGACTGGACGGGCGTCATCACGTTTGCTGATCTTGCGACCATCACGGTCTCGTACCAGGGGTACGTGGGCATAGGTAGGGGTTGGGTAGCCCAGCAGTTGCTGCAGGTAGACCTGGCGCGGGGTTGATAAGGCAAGATCGGCGCCGCGTACCACATGGGTTACCTGGTCAAGAAAATCATCGACAACCACCGCGAGTTGATAGGCGGTAAAGCCGTCGGCGCGGCGGATAATAAAGTCGCCACTGCCGCATTCAAGGTTCTGGTTAACGGTGTTACAGACCTGGTCGTCGATCTTAATTTCCCGGTCCTCAGTACGCAAACGCAAACGCAACGATCCCTGCCCAGATCCGGTACCATCCCAGGTGCGACATGTGCCTGGATAGATGATGCCGTTTTCGCCATGCCGACCGGTAGCTTCGATCTGCCGCCTTGAACACCGGCACGGATATGCCAGGCCGCGCTGGCGTAATTGGTTAATGGCTTCCCAGTAGTGGTTTTCGCGTTGCGACTGCCAGTGTACGGGTCCATCCCAGTTAAAACCGAAAGCCTTCAGCGTGATCATGAACTCTTCGGCCGCTGCAGGGACTGTGCGACCCTGGTCAACATCATCGATTCGCAACAGCCATGTGCCATTGTGGTGCTTGGCATCGGCGAAGCTCGCTACGGCCGCTACCAGTGAGCCAAAATGCAGTTGTCCAGTTGGTGATGGAGCGAAACGGCCTACGTATGGTTCGCGCGAATCATTTTGCGTTGTAGGTTGATAAATGGCTGGGTCAACCGTTGGGCACATGGTTCCACCACGACGAGTTCTTCAGGGCCCGACGCAGTGGTGTATCCACCTCGGCAGGAGCGTTTTGAATATATTGCCGAGCCTCGCTAAGTCCATCACCGCTCAATGCCCAGAGGTGGTCCATTGCGGCCTGCAGATCGAACCGACGGTCAGTCAGTGCCTCGAAGTTGCGTGTACCGTCGGTCCAGACCGCGCCGTCGTAGTGCGAGTTTTGTATCCAGTCCCAGAGGGTTTCCCGGGTGGTTTCATGAGCTGAATGGGAATCGCCTGTGATCTGGTCGACAAAACCTATATTGTCGATGGTGGTTCGTTCGCGGGCGGCCAGGTCGGCTACCGTCTCTTCCAGCGTTTCTCGCGCGCTATCAATCACGCAGGTTGGGCATGGTAACCCGTCGACATGGTCGATCACCAGTGCCAGTGCGTATTGGCGCTTGCACGATACCAGGGAGAATTCCAGAGGCAGGGTAGGGCCGTAGTACATCTGCCAGTCGCCTGTCACATGTGGCGCAAGATCATCGAGATCCCAGATCAAGGAGCCAAAACCGATGACAGCGAGTCGAGTCATAAGTGAGCCGAATCAAAGTAGATTGACCCCCCATCTTTGGCACGGTATTGACGTTTGTCTATGGACACTCGTGCTATCTTATCTGCTCAATGGGGTCCAGAGCGTGATTTAGATCCAATTTTGACTTAGCCGGCAGGGCTTCACACCTTTTAGACATGCGCAACAGTTTCACTCCAACCTTTAACGAATTACCTGATGAGTTGCCTGTGTTTCCATTGCCCGGGGCGGTGATTCTGCCCAATGGCCAATTGCCACTCAACATTTTTGAAAAGCGCTACCTGAATATGGTGTTTGACGCACTGGCTGACTCTCGACTGATCGGCATGGTGCAGCCTCGGGAGGACAATAATGCCATTGTTCCGGAACTCTATAGTACCGGTTGTGCAGGGCGTGTTGTCAGTTTTAGTGAGACTCGGGACAACCGGTTGTTGATTGTACTGGCCGGAGTGTGTCGCTTCGACATACAGGAGGAATGCGACCCGGTCAGGGGTTATCGTCGTTTCCGGGTGTCATGGGATCGCTTCGCCAATGATCTGGCCAAGGAAGACCTGGAGATGGATTGCGCTGCGCTTTTGACTTCAGCACGGCGTTTTATCGAGAGTCACAAACTCTCGGTCGACTGGAGTGCGCTGGATACCCTTGCCTTGCCGGAATTGGTTGACACCCTGGCCAGTAGCCTGCCGTTTTCCTCAGAAGAAAAGCAGGGCTTGGTCGAGGAAGTCGTTATCGGGGACCGTTTGGAACTTCTGACAGCGCTGTGCGAGTTCGGCGCTATCGCTGGGGCCGAAGAATCAACGCTGGCCCATTAGTTCGGGATCAGCAATTTCAGGCTCTCGACCGGTATTATTTTCTGATGGTTTGTTATCCAGATTTGGAATCGACTCGACGTGCTTGACGGATGTAGTGTTCTAGTTGGGCCTGAAGGTCAGAGCGGATATGTCTGTGATGTGGGCTAGCACTTTTGCATATGCTGCTAAATTGGAGTGACCAAAGAGACCTTTGAGTCTGGTACACGCACCTGCACCCGCCCTAGGGTGACACGAACCGCGAAGCAGGCAAGATCGATTTCGGCTGGCTCATCCATCGCGCGCCCATCACGCAAACAAAACCGACTGCCGTGCAACGGGCAGCGTACGGTTTCCCCATCCAGTGCACCCATCGATAGTGAAGCATCCTCGTGAGTGCAGGTATCAGCAACCGCCAATGGCGTACCGGCGACGTTGGCAATCAAAACTCTCTGGCCGGTGGTATCGACACGCTTCATATTTCCCGGTGGCAGGTCGTCCAGTGGTCCAGCATCAACCCACAAAGCGGCTTCCCGCTTCAGCTCGTCAGAGTCCATCACTTGGTTCACGGGTTGGGGTATCAATGACGAATCCTTCATCTGTAGCCGTTTCGGGCGAGAACCAGGCAAGCTGGTCATGCAGGCGTACAACGCTGCCGATAATCAGAAGTGTCGGCGCCTTAACTTTAGCGGCAAAGACAGTCTCGGCCAGCGTATCCAGGGTGCCGCTGATCACTTTCTGGTTCACCGTGGTTCCTTGTTGAATCAGCGCTGCGGGGGTAGTCGGTGCAAGTCCATGATTGACCATCTCCCGACAGATGGTATCCAGGCCAGTTAATCCCATATAGACGACGACCGTTTGCGCGGGTTGGCACAACGCATCCCAATTAAGATCAACGCTGCCATCTTTAAGGTGTCCCGTCACGAAAAGACAGGATTGCGCGTGATCCCGATGGGTCAGTGGAATCCCGGCATAAGAAGCACAGCCTGCTGCAGCGCTAATGCCTGGAATGACCTGAAAAGGAATATCATGTGTTACCAGATCTTCGATTTCCTCACCGCCACGCCCAAACATAAACGGGTCACCGCCTTTGAGGCGCAGCACGCGTTTGCCCTGGCGGGCCAGCGTCAGCAGCAGCTGATTGATATCCGGTTGCGCTACTGCGTGGTTGGATTTTTCCTTGCCCACGTAGATTCGCTCGGCATCGCGGCGTACCAGTTCGACAATAGCTGGGGCCACCAGTCGGTCATACAGCACCACGTCGGCACGTTGCATTAGCCGTAAGGCTCTGAATGTCAGCAGGTCTGGGTCTCCTGGGCCGGCGCCAACGAGGTAGACCTCGCCGCGACTGTAGTCACTGTCTGATGTGACGCTGATCATGCGCGCTAACTCTTTTTTTGCTTGGCGGTCTTTGCCTGCAAATACCAGTTCGGCCACGCGACCCTGGAAGACTTCCTCCCAGAAGGCGCGTCGAGCGCCGGTTTTGGCTAGTGCCGTTTTGACGCTATCGCGAAACTGTCCAGCGAGGTCTGCCAAGCGCCCATAAGCAGCGGGGATCAGGGTTTCCAGACGTGCCTTGAGTAGCCGTGCAAGAACCGGTGAGGTCCCGCTGGTGCCAATTGCAATAATGACCGGTGAGCGATCGACGATAGATGGCACGGTAAATGTGCAAAGGTCCGGTTGATCAACTACGTTGACCGGGATTTGTTTTGCCTGCGCAGCTTGTGACACCGCTTGGTTAACAGCGCGATCGTTAGTGGCGGCAATGACAATCCGGGCATTTTCAAGTTGTGCCGGATCAAAGCGTGTTGCAATCCATGTCAGTGTGTCGGCTGCGAAGTATGCTTGTAGCGTGGTTTCCAGTTGTGGAGCCACAACCGTTACCCGAGCTCCTGCGCGTAGCAGCAGGTCTATCTTGCGCTCGGCGACCCTTCCCCCGCCCACAACCAGGCAGGGTATATCGCGCAGTTTGAGAAAGACTGGAAGGGCGTTCATGAATCGAAGTTTATTACGGGGCAGTACTCATTGTGTGTGCCAGCACTGGCCGGGTGTTATATCCAGATGGCAATATAAGCAAATTCCCCAACAGCGTTAGCATTTGCTTGGGCATTGTTTCCCCTTCTGCTGACATAGGGTTTCACCCCTTGGCAGCAGCAAAAATAAGGTTTGGTGTAATGTGTCCAGTGCTCTGGGTGGTTATAGGGTGCGGGTTAGGCCCCATGGGGAGGGCTCATCCAGCTAAATTGACAGCATCTAGAATCCGGCCTTCGCGTAAAGCGCCTGCGCTCGCACTGGGTCGCGCTCGAT
>JAAZZE010000095.1 GCA_014239255.1 Gammaproteobacteria bacterium | reverse complement strand
TACAGGCGCGGGACCTGTTGGAGTCACGCCTCGCCAGTGGAACTACCGTTGCTTTAACGCTATTACCGGCTGCACCTGACTGGTTGTCACAGGTTGGTGCATTGCCAATGTATCTGGGCCTGGACTTGCGCGGTGGTGTGCATTTCCTGTTGGAAGTGGATATGCAAAGTGCCGTGCGACGGGCCGAAGATCGCTATGTCGCCGATCTTCGTTCGACCTTGCGTGAGGCCAAAATCCGCTACCAGAAGATTGGTCGGGATGGCTCTGGTGGCATCACGGTGGTACTGCGCGACCCAGCGGTGCTAGCAGATGCCGTGGACGAAATCAGCAAAACCTTGCCCGGTTTAGATATTGCGGATGGAAAGGGCAGTGCAGATAGTGCACTGCGTATGCGCCTGTCTGATAACGAGGTAGAGGAGTTATCCCAGTTCGCACTCGAACAGAATATCACGGCGCTGCGCAACCGGGTGGACGAGCTGGGAGTTGCTGAGCCGGTTATTCAGCGCCAGGGCGATCGCCGCATTGTTGTGCAGTTGCCGGGAGTCCAGGACACAGCTCGCGCCAAACGAATTCTTGGGCGTACCGCAACGCTCGAGATGATGATGGTGGATGAAGAGCATAGTCTTGATGCCGCATTGGGCGGCAAGGTGGCCCCAGGCTCCAAGATTTTCCGCTTTCGGGACGGCCAGCCTATCTTACTCAAAAAGCGGGTGATCTATTCTGGTGAAAACATTGTGGATGCTGCGGCGAGCATCGATACCCAAAGTGGAGGGGCTATCGTCAGCATTACTTTGGATGCGATTGGCGCTCGAATCAATCAAAAAATAACAGGCAAGAATATCGGCAAGCGCATGGCCGTGCTTTATATTGAGAGCAAGTCCACCATCAAAACCGATGTGGATGGTGTGTCGGTCAAAGGTGCCGACGGTCGAGCGGTAAGAGTCAAGCAACGCATTGAGGAAGTGATTACGGCCCCGGTAATTCGGGACCAACTCGGAAAGCGTTTCCAGATAGAAGGCCTCGATAGCGTCGACGAGGCGCGCGATCTTTCCTTGATGCTGCGAGCCGGTTCTCTTGCGGCACCTGTCGAAATTATTGAAGAACGGACCGTGGGCCCGAGCCTGGGTCAGGCCAATATTGATCAAGGATTTCAGTCTGTGATCATTGGGTTTGCCCTGGTGCTAGTATTTATGGCGATCTACTACCGGGTTTTCGGCCTTTTTGCCAACGTGGCATTAGCACTTAACCTGGTTATGATTGTTGCCGTTCTGTCTTTACTGCAGGCGACTTTAACTCTACCGGGTGTCGCTGGGATTGTGTTGACGGTAGGTATGGCCGTGGATGCCAACGTGCTGATTTTTGAGCGCATTCGCGAAGAACTTCGCAATGGCAGTACACCACAAGCGAGCATTCACACCGGTTACGAGCGGGCACTTTCAACCATTGTAGATGCCAATCTGACGACATTAATTGCAGCAATTGTGCTCTTCAATTTTGGCACGGGACCGATTAAGGGATTCGCAGTCACTCTTAGCATTGGTATTCTGACGTCGATGTTTACTGCTATTGTCTTGACACGGGCTTTGGTTAACTTCTTTTTCGGCGGCCGACGCCTGAAAGATTTGGCGATCTGAGACGGATATGCGTTTTTTTCAAAAAGTCACTGATTTAGATTTTCTGGGTAAGCGACGCTCAGCCCTGTTTGTTTCTTTGGTATTACTCGCTATTAGTGCAGCCTCACTAGGAATCCGGGGTCTCAATTTCGGAATAGATTTTACCGGTGGAACTCTGGTAGAGGTCTCTTATGCCGAGGCTGTTGATCCGGTCAAGGTGCGCTCTGTATTAGTCGAGGCGGGTATTGATAGTGCGATCGTCCAGTATTTCGGCACGTCAAAAGATATCCTGGTGCGCCTGCCTGTTGTCGCCGGCCGGGCGTCTGCTGAGCGCAGTACTGCTGTAGTGGAAGCTTTGCGTACGCCAATCGGTGAAGTGCTTGCTGAGAGTCCCGAAGGGGGGCTTCAACAGTGTCGTTCCACGGACGGCGTGTTTGTGGGTGACTGCACGGTCCAGATGCGCAGAGTAGAGTTTGTGGGTCCGCAGGTTGGCGGTGAGCTGACTGAAAAAGGTGGCCTGGCAATGCTGTATGCGCTGATCGGTATCCTGATCTATGTGGCGATACGCTTTGAGTGGCGTTTTGCTATTGGCGCTGTTATTGCTTTGATACACGATGTCCTTATTACGCTAGGTGTTTTCTCGGTGCTCGCACTCGAGTTCTCGTTACCTGTGCTCGCTGCGGTGTTGGCGGTAATCGGTTATTCGCTGAATGATACGATCGTAGTGTTCGATCGCGTCCGCGATAATTTCCGGAAAATGCGTAAAGGCAGTGTCGTCGCAATCATGAATACCTCAGTCAATCAAACACTTCCACGAACGGTTCTTACTTCGATTACAACCTTGCTGGTGGTGCTGACATTGTTACTGGCCGGTGGGGAAATCATCAAAGGATTCGCATCCGCGTTGTTAGTCGGAGTGGTTATCGGAACCTACTCTTCAATCTTTGTGGCCAGTCCTGCGGTGCTAATGCTCGGTATATCCCGTGAGGACATGCTTGAAGTGCCCAAAGAAGGTGTTGAAGGCGACCCCTTACCTTAAGTGAGTCGCCCCTGCCGGCCTTTTTCTTATGCGTTGCCCTGCTTGCTCCAACGAGGATACTCGAGTAGTCGACTCAAGGATCAGTAATGCGGGGGCTACGGTTCGCCGCCGCCGGGAGTGCCAAGCCTGCAGTCATCGCTTTACCACTTTTGAGCGTTTTGAACTTGAGCAGCCTCGGGTTATTAAAAGTGATGGCCGTCGTGAACCCTGGGACGAGGAAAAACTTCGCCGAGGCCTGCTACGAGCGCTCGAGAAGCGGCCTGTTGGGTCGGATAAAGTAGAGGCATTGATTAATGCCGTAAGCCGCCAGATGCAATTGAGCGGTGAGCCCGAGGTGCGGTCCGCTTTGATAGGACAGGCTATGATGGATCGACTACAGCGCACAGATGAGATCGCCTACGTACGTTACGCATCGGTCTATCGGAGTTTCGAGGATGTTTCTGCATTCAGTAAAGAAGTGGATCGGTTGCGTCGGGAAAAGGGGACGGCTTCCAACGTAACTCAGTTGTCACTGTTGGTTGAAAAGGTTTCAGAAGAAAAGTGATAACTCCAACCCAGTTAACGGATCGCGATCGTAATCTGATGAGTCAGGCAGTTGCGCTCGCCCGCAATGGACTTTACACGACAAAACCGAACCCTCGTGTCGGCTGTGTGATTGTCCAGGAAAACACAGTTGTCGGTGAAGGCTGGCATGAAAAAGCAGGTGAACCCCATGCCGAGATTCATGCTTTACGCAACGCTGGCGCGCGGGCTCGAGGCGCGGAAGTATTTGTCAGTCTTGAACCTTGCGCTCACCAGGGGCGAACTGGACCGTGTGCACAGGCGTTGATCGATGCTGGGGTTCAGCGGGTGGTTTCAGCCATGGGTGACCCCAATCCCAAAGTCGCGGGACGGGGGCATCGGATGTTGGAGCAAGCGGGGATCGAGGTGATTCTCGCTGATGACGAGTTAGGCGCCCGAGAACTTAATTCCGGTTTCTGCCGGCGTATGGAGGGGGGGCGACCTTTGGTTCGGCTCAAGGTCGCAGCAACGATGGACGGGCGTACTGCGGCCTGTGATGGCAGCAGTCAATGGATTACCAGCGAGGAGGCGCGTAATGATGTCCATCGTCTTCGCGCCCGAAGCTGCGCTCTGGTCAGCGGTATTGGAACCATTCGTGCTGACAATCCACGACTGAATGCGCGGCTTGACGAGCCAGTAGTGCACCCGCTGCGGGTAGTGCTCGTTGGTCGTAACCCGATTGACCCTGCGGCACGGCTATTTTCTGTCGCTGGCCCGGTACTGATTGTTGGTTCCGATGAGAATCAAACAGCAGGTGAGTTCGACCAGCGTACTGAGCGGGTTTGCCTGCGCGACTCTGGCGGGCAAGTAAATCTTGATCAACTGCTGGATCTGTTGGCCGCCCGTCACTGCAACGAAGTATTGGTCGAAGCAGGTGCGGTGGTAGCCGGGGCTTTTGTGTCAGGCGGGTTGGTTGATGAAGTGTGGGTCTACCAATCGCCCGATGTGTTGGGCTCGGACGGCCGCGGTATGTTCGTCATGCCCAAAATAGGATCCATAGACGATAGATTGCGTTTCGAGCTTAGCGATGTTTGCCAGATCGGGCGGGATCTTCGTCTGGTCTACCGACCCCATAGCCCGCATTGAATATGTTTACGGGAATTGTTCAAAGTGTTGTCGGGATCCGTGCGGTGTCTACCCGCGATGGTGAGTTGACGATAGAGTTGGGACTCGAGGGCCTGATTGGCGAAAATATTTCGATTGGAGATAGTGTATCCGTCAGTGGAGTTTGTTTAACCGTTGCTCGGATTACAAATAACTGCTTGGTTTTTGACGTATCGCGAGAGACTTTGTCACGGACCCATCTGAGCAACCTGTCTGAAGGGGATCGGCTAAACCTTGAACTTGCAATGAGTGTTGGAGATCGTTTTGGCGGGCATCTGGTGAGTGGCCACATCGACGGTTTGGGTACGCTTGTCGCCAAAGAGTCCGCAGGACGCTCTACACGGATGCGGTTTAGAGCGCCCCGTGCGCTTGCCCCGCTTATCGCCGAAAAAGGGTCGGTGACGGTTGATGGCGTCAGCCTGACTGTGAACCGGGTTGATGACCAAAGCTCTGCTGTTGAGTTCGAGTTGAATTTGGTACCTCATACTCTTACAGCGACCACCTTGGGGCAATTGCAGATCGATCACTTGGTTCATATTGAGGTGGATCTTGTTGCACGTTACCTTAAACGGCTACAAGAATGTGATGATTGAGTCAGAATTGACAGTGATGCGCTTAGCTATTGTTGCACCTTTTAAAAACCTGACCAAGGTTATCCGATGAGTACCGAAAAGTGGTCTGGCACAGTTAGCCCAATCGAGGATATCCTGCGCGATTACCTCCAAGGCAAGATGGTGATCCTGGTCGACGATGAGGATCGGGAGAATGAAGGTGATCTGATCGTCGCGGCGGGATTCGTTACTGCGGAGCATATCAACTTTATGGCGGGACAAGGCCGTGGACTGATTTGCCTGACCCTCTCTGAGGATCGCTGTCGTGATTTAAAACTACCGTTAATGGTCAATGATAATAATGCTCGTTACTCGACCAATTTCACTGTCTCAATTGAAGCAGCATCCGGAGTAACTACCGGCATCTCGGCCGCGGACCGCGCGCATACGATCCGCACTGCCGTCAGCGAGAATGCGTCGGCTGCCGATATTGTCAGCCCAGGACATGTCTTTCCGATTATGGCGCAGCCAGGTGGGGTGTTAACTCGTGCAGGGCATACCGAGGCCGGAGTGGATCTGGCGCGGCTTGCGGGGCTGGAACCCGCCAGTGTTATTTGTGAGATTCTGAATCCAGACGGTAGTATGGCCCGATTGCCCGACCTTCTGGAGTTTGGACAGATACACGGGCTTAAAATTGGAACCATTGCAGACCTTATCCGTTACCGGATGCGAACAGAGCCGACGGTATGGAGGGTCTCTGAAAACCTGATTAATACCCGACACGGGGACTTTCGCGCGGTGATCTACGAAGACGGTGAACTCAAGCAAGTGCATATGGCACTGATCCATGGTTCGATCAAATCTGACGAACCGACGGTAGTTCGCGTGAATGCCCACCGGGGTGCTTTTGACATGTTAGCTCAGGCCCGTGACAACCAGCGCTGGAGCGTAGATGCGGCATTAGCGCGAATTTCCAAGGAATCGACTGGTGTGCTTGTGCTTCTGGAGTACTCGGAAGACGCGACACAACTCGACCGGCGCCTACGCGGCGAGATTGGCAGTGATGGTAAGGAGCGTGAGTTGCGGATGCTCGGTGCAGGAAGCCAAATTCTCGCCGATTTAGGAGTAGGAAAGGTGCGGGTGCTGGGTACTCCATTACGCACCCATGCACTGTCTGGTTTCGGACTCGAAGTGGTGGAATACATCAGGGATTCAGGGCCTGCCTGAGGTGCCCATTTCTTCACGTCATCTGGCCCGGCGTAACGCGACCCAAGCCCTGTATCAATGGCTGGTGACTGATCAGGCCCCAGGTGATATCGAGTCGAAGTTTATCAGCGACGAGACCTTCGCCAGCGTGGATCTGGATTACTTTCGTCACCTGATTACGCAAGTGCCTCGATACCAGGACGAACTGGAGCGACGCTTGGAGTTTTTTTCGGAAAGAGAGTCCAAGAAATTGGATCCGGTAGAACGAGCTATTCTGCTGGTGGGCGCATACGAGATTCTCTTCCGCCCTGATGTGCCCAAGAACGTCGCTATTAATGAAGCTGTGCAGGTTGCCCATGTATTCGGCGCTGAACAGGGCTATCGTTTTGTTAATAGCGTTTTGCACCAACTTGCGAAAAGTGCCGATAACAATGATGATGAGCCGCCGGGTTAATGGATGAATTTGAACTGGTGGCTCGGTATTTCGATCATCCTGAGGCAGGACGAAATCAGGTCACACTCGGCATCGGGGATGATGGCGCAGTGCTCGCTCACACGCCGGGCACTGAAAGTGTTGTGGTTACCGATACGCTGGTTTGTGGCACTCATTTTCATAAAGAGCACCCCGCCACATCAATAGGACACCGGGCGTTGGCAGTTAATCTTAGTGACATTGCAGCCATGGGCGCGAGCGCTGAATGGGCGACCCTTAATCTTACTTTGCCGTCGTTCGATGAATCTTGGATAGAGCAGTTCGCGGGTTCACTCCTGGCTCTGGCTCGTCGCTACGGTGTCGCACTCGTGGGGGGCGATACCACCCATGGTCCGCTGTCGGTAACAATGACTGTCGGCGGCCGTGTAAACACAGGGGCAGCGCTACGACGCAATGGTGCCGAGCCAGGCGATAGTATCTATGTGAGCGGTCTCCTGGGCGGCGCAGCTGCTGCACTCGAACGCGATGATGTGGGCTTAGAAGACCCGCTGTTGGACGCCTTGTGGTACCCCCAGCCCAGACTTGCACTTGGAGCCTCACTGGTTGGGCTCGCGCACAGCGCTATCGATATCTCTGACGGCTTGTTAAGCGATCTTGGCCATGTTCTTCATGCGAGCGCTAATTTGGGTGCGGAAATTGATGCCGGCCGGATTCCACTTTACCCGCAAGCGGAGCGTGACCTTGGCCATCGCCGTGCCTTGGAGTTAGCGTTGGGGGGTGGAGATGATTACGAACTCTGTTTTACTGTGCCCACGGCGGGACGAGACTCGATTAACGTTCTTGAAGAAGAGCTTGCGCTCCGGCTGACTTGTATCGGTGAGGTGACTCCCAGGGGACCTTGTCATGTGCGCCACAACGGCAGGTTTTTGACTGAACTGGTGCCCGGCTACCGACACACCTGGAGCGGGTAAGGCGTAGTGACGAGAATTCTTTCGGTGTTTGAGCGTTTTATTTGCCTAATCGGGCAAGGTTTTGGTACTGGTCGCAGCCCCTGGGCCCCAGGTACGGTCGGCACGCTGCCGGGGCTCGTCTTGGCCTGGTTTTTATGGCATGCGGGGCCCGTGTTTTACCTTGTGATCACGACACTCGTTGTGATGATAGCCATTTGGGTGTCTGGGCGTGCGGCGAAGTTACTCAGGGTTCA
>JAAZZE010000094.1 GCA_014239255.1 Gammaproteobacteria bacterium | reverse complement strand
AGTCGCCAGATTGGCAGGGTCATAAAGACACACTGTCCCTGCCATTTGCGAATCTTCCCTATCTGATTGATTTGGAGCACTCTGATCAGATTCGACTGACACAAAGCAACGCAATCATGCGTTTTCTTGCAAGAACGTTCAATTACTATGGCGATTCAGTTATAGAACAAACATGGATAGACCTGTTACAGGATGAAGCATACGATTTTCGTAATTTAATTGTTGAAACTGCGTATACGCTTGACCCTGATTACGAGAAGGCTTTCGAAGAATTCAAATCGACTTCAGTAACAAGATATCTAGATGGCTTTGAATATCACCTATCAAATCGTAAGCTTCAGAGCTGCTTTGTTGGAAGTCGTATCTCCTTAGTTGATTTTATTCTTTATGAGCTTATCTGGCAGGTCCGGCTAATGGTGGCGGGGTCCATTACAGTCACTAATCGCCCGACTCTTCACAGTTTCCTTGAGTCATTTGAAAAGATGCCTCAGATCATGGCGTATATGGCAGGTGATAACTATATTGAGCGGCCCATCAACAGTCCATGGGCATCCTTTTGTTAAAGCCAAACCAAAAGCAAAACCCGTGCCGATCAGTGATTTTGAGTTGTTGTGCATGGGTAAAGGCCCCCAGTTTGCGGTTCATTCGATCTCATTTGTCCCGGAACTTGGCCCAGCCGACTCCGATCAGATCCCACTGCCTGACCTGGATAGCATTGTTGTGTGTCCCTGGGATAAGACCCTCGCCTGGGTTTTCGCGGATCTATGGTGGGAGGGCAAGCCATATAACCTATGCCCGCGCCAGGCCTTAAAACGAGCGATTCATGACGCCAAGGCTCAAGGCTACGAAATGTATGCCGGCATAGAACCTGAATTTATCGCCATGAAGTGGGATGAAAACGGTTTACCCGTTAAAGCCTTTGACAACGACCCCACTGGTGCAGTGCGCCCCCGTCGGCAGGCCTTCGGATACGACGTGGAGTATTCGCTCGACTCAATGGGGTTTCTCGGCCAGATGATCGACATCCTCGAGGATCTTGGGTGGAACCTGCATGACGTGGTAGCCGAAGGGGCTTATTCACAGTTTGAGCTCGACTTTCACTATACCGATGTACTCAACATGGCGGACCGTATGGTGTTCTTGCGGGTCCTTTTAAAGGAAATCGCCAAAAAACACGGTATGTTTATTACCTATATGCCCAAGCCAACATTAGGGGATTGGAGATCTGGCGCTCACATGAACACCTCAATGCAAGCTATTGCGGCGCCGGGTGTCAATATCTATGAGGGTGAGGCGGGACAGTGGAGCGAGCACGTGTTTCACGCACTGGGTGGAATTCTCAAACATGGAGGAGCTATTACCGCCATTGCCTGCTCTACCGTCAACTCCTATAACGGGCTGGTGCCCAAGGTCGGTGGGTTTGAGGGAGGTACTTATACCTGGGCGCCGACTCACATGGCGTATGGGAAGAACAATCGGTCCGCCATGCTTCGGTTACCACAAAGTCGTTTCGCCATTGAGAACCGCGCCGCCGACATGTGTATGAATCCTTACCTTGGCTTGGGTATGATGCTTTCAGCCTCGGTGGAAGGCCTGGTGAATAAAATCGATCCAGGACCCTCTTTGGATGAAGATCTGTACGTTATGGCGGAATCTGAGAAAGCTGAGCGCTCTCTTACGCCGCTACCTCGTAACCTTCTCGAAGCAACCGAGTTACTCTCGCAAAGCGAGTTGGCGCGAGGCATGCTGGGTCCAGTCCTGCTCAACTCTTTTCTAACGTACAAAATAGATGAGTGGGAGCGATACCATCAGGCTGTGACTGACTGGGAAGTACAGGAATATCTAAGGCTGTACTGACACATGATTGACCCTGATCTCAATTATCTTGTGAGCCTTAAGACCTATCCAATTAATTGATTGGATAGCGAAGCGGGTCAGGAACTGTTGACACGGTCGTCTCGAATTATGGAAGAGAATACCCTTGTTGAGTTTCCACATTTTCTTCGATCTCAAGCAGTTATGGCTTTGGCAGATGAACTGATCGCGTTGGAATCGAACGCCCATCGGATCGATTACATAAGCACACCTCAATATTGAACAACCTGATGTTTTCAACCGAATTGTGCTAGATTTTCTATCAGATTTGGAGACTCCCTTGCCATAGCAGGAGGCCGACTGTGAGCCAATCTGATCGCGATCCCAGTGTTGAGATCAATTCCAGCAACCGGAAAGTCAGGATATGCTGGCCCAATGATACATCGGCAGAATTTCACTATGTCTGGTTGAGACACAACGCCCGCTGTCCAGGGGGGATGTCCAATGACACCAACGTCAAGATTGATCTCCTTCCCGATGATCCTGCCTCCCTGATCATTGAAAAAGCCAGAATCAACGGAGACTGCCTTCAAATCACCTGGGGAGATAATCAACTACAGACGACTCATTCTCTGGAGACACTGCTCACAAGCCGTTACGACCAAGCCTCTCGCAAACAGCAAAAACCAACCCCCATTTTGTGGGGCGCCGACAATGCCTCATCGATTCCACACTATTCTTTCGATGATTTGACGCATCCTGAACGGGTGTTCAATATTGCCCTAACAGTTCGTGACTTTGGCATTGTCAGAATCAAGGACGTGCCTGCTGAATCTGGCACTGTTGCTGCAGTCGCTCAGCGGTTCGGCGTGGTCCATCACAATAATTATGGCGGCGTTTTTGATGTAAGAAGTGATGCCAACCTTTCGTTGGGCTCAAATACCGGAAAATATCTTGGCCCACACACTGACGAAAGTTATCGACATGCCGCTCCGGGAATTACCTTTTTTCATTGTCTAACTGCATCATCTGACGGAGGTGGTGCAACTATTTTGGTTGATGGATTTAAAGCAGCAGACATGCTTCGTATTAATGAACCCGAATCATTTAAGACCCTCACACAGGTTCCGGTTTTTTTTCAGCGTCGAGCATTGCCAGAAGAAGACATGCAGTCTCATAGAAGAATAATCGTACTTGATGTCGATGGCGATGTTGAAGGTATTCGATTTACCGACCGAACTATTCCGCCTCAAGATTTACCAGATCATCTGATGGAGGACGTATACAAAGCCATTAAGGCTTTCTGGACGATCGTAAACACTGATGAACTCAAGTATGAGTATCCTATGCGCTCGGGCGATCTTCACGTATTCGATAATCAGAGGGTTTTACATGGGCGAACCGAATTTAACCCGTTAACTGGCGAGCGTCACTTACAGCAATGTTCGGTCAACAGAGATGAATTTCAAAACACGATTAGAATCTTGGCTGTACGATGTAATCATCCGGCACAAAGGCAAGCCATGTCGGGTGGGGCATTGGGCTAGGCTTAACTAACGGTTTTTGATGAACTACGATCTATTCTCACTTGGCGACGTCCGCCTGCAGAGCGGCCAGATACTGCCAGACGCTAAGTTAGCCTATAAAACCTATGGCACACTCAACGCCAAACGGGATAACGTTGTTTTGTTGCCCACGTTCTACACAGGCACTCATGAGCGAAACGAGGGCTTTTTTGGGCCGGGCCGGGCGATAGATCCGAGCAGACATTTTATTGTTTCAATCAATATGTTTGGTAATGGGTTGTCGTCTTCACCGAGTAACGCCCAGGCGCCAGCAGATCGCGGAAATTTCCCGCTCGTTACCCTATTTGACAACATCAATTGTCAACAGATTCTGCTCCAAGAGCTTTTTGGAATAGAACGGGTACTTCTGGTCATCGGCTGGTCGATGGGCGGCTGCCAGGCTTTTCAATGGGCTGCCCAGTTTCCAGACCGCGTCATCAATGCCCTTCCCTTTTGCGCTTCTGCACGCACCTCAAGACATAACTGGGTATTTTTGGAAGGTGTCAAGGCAGCGCTGCTAGCTGATACCGCCTTCAAAGGTGGCTTCTACGATAATCCTCCTGAGGTCGGACTTAAAGCCTTTGCCCGAGTGTATGCCGGCTGGGCTTACTCACAAACCTGGTACCGGGAGGAATACTACAAGCAACTGGGCTTTAATAACGCAGAGGCACTACTGCAAGACTGGGAAAACGACCACCTCAACTGGGACGCGAATAACCTGCTGGCAAAACTGGCAACCTGGCAGTCTGGAGATATCAGTAACAATGATCTTTATAAGGGTGATTTCGAAACCGCTCTTGCAAACATCAAGGCAAATACAATTATTATCGCTTGCAACAACGATCTATATTTCCAGCCAGCGGACAACCAACTAGAGATCGACCATATAACGAATGGCGAACTGCGGGTGTATGAATCCCCCTGGGGGCACTGCGTCGCCTCACCCGGCAATGACCCCGGCTTTGCATCTTATCTAGATCGTTCAATTTCTGAACTTATAGGCTGATCTTTTAAACCATGGTCGCAAATACCCAGGATCGAAAGAACTTTAGCCGCTATTGTGGCTACCATCAAAACTGGGAAGGTCAACCACTTCGCGATCTGGCTGAGACCGATGCTGGCACTTCCTGTGGCGAATTACTCCGGCGATACTGGCACCCCGTTCATATTGCCAGCGAAATTGGGTCGCGCCCCAAGTTAATCAAAGTGTTAGGTGAAGAATTGGTTCTTTTCAAGGACCAATCCGGTTCATACGGCCTGGTTCACAAGAAGTGTCCGCACCGAAGAGCATCGCTCGAATACGGGCGTTGTGAGGCCCATGGAATCCGCTGCTGCTACCACGGGTGGGTATTTGATATTGATGGGACAATCCTAGAGATTCCCGGCGAACCGGATGGGTCTTCTCATGCCCAACACGCACAAGAACAAATCCGCCTAGGCGCCTATCCGGTAAAAGAGTTCAAAGGATTACTATTTGCATACCTTGGCCCCTTTGAGCACCAACCACCATTTCCGATCTACGACAGCTATGGCATTCCCGAAATGGTCATGACTCCCTACGCCGTGCCGTTTAACTGCAACTGGATACAGGTACTCGACGCGATTGTTGATCCGGTTCATACCGCATTTCTTCACCAGTCCCAGTTTTCCAACGGCTTCGGTAAAATGGGCGAAATTGAGTTCTATCAGCGCGACAAGATTCGTTTTCTGGGCACCGCTTCTCGTCGGGTCGGCGATAACATCTGGGTGAGAGTGAATGAACTGATCTTGCCGAACTTTACCCAGGCAGGGTCTGCATTTGCCTGCGACGGAACAGCCTCACGTTATTTCGGGCGCAGCGCGTTCACGCGCTGGGTGGTACCCTTAGATGACCAACACTGTATTGCTTACGCCTGGGGTAATTTTGGAGAACGAGGAGATCCGGAGGAATACAACACTCCAGAAGGCATGCAAAAGATCGAACAGGGCGAGATACTTAAGCGCAGTTACGAGGAGCGTCAACGAAGCCCCGGCGATGTGGAGGCAGTAGAAGGGATGGGGCTGATTTCCGATCATGAACGGGAATATCTTGTCCCAGGTGATCGGGGTGTCACGTTATATCGCCGTCAGATCCGGCAATTGGCTCGTAACCTGCAACAAGGCCACCCCCCTTTGCAGCCAACTGATCTTGGATCGGGTGTTATCCCCACCTACGGGAGCGATACAGTCCTGTATCGACCGCTTCAATCGACGACTGACGACCACCACTTAATGCGCGACACCGGGGCAAAGGTTATGGATATCCTTTTTGATTCTGACAATGATCCGGCTCTGAAACGGGATGAGCGCATTATCAATAAACTAAAAAAACTAGGCTAGAAAATGATGTTGCGAGTCCATATCAAGAATAATCACTATCGGCCTGATACCTTCCCTAATACCGCCGAGGGTGAAAAAGTTTTTACCATTACTCAACAGCGCTTTGATGAGGCAAGCATCAATCATCCAGACGTGACGCGAGAGCTGGATTTGTCTATCGGCTGGGATACGGAGCAGTTTGAAAAACACATGGCAACTGCAGACGTTTTGGTGACATGGGATCTTCCAACCGAAGGCCTTGCCAAAGCCGCCCCCAATCTAAAGTGGATTCATATCATCGGCGCAGGAGTCGAACACCTTGCGCCCATGGATTGGCTCCCCACCGAGGTTGTCCTGACCAACAATAAGGGAGTTCACGCCAAAAAAGGTGGTGAATTTGGAATCATGAGTATCTTGATGCTGCATAACCATATGCCCCAAATTATTCAAAATCAGATGGCCGGAAAATATGATTCACTGTATTCAACTCCAATCTCTGGAAAAACATTAGTGATTATTGGCACTGGCAGCATCGGACGATCAGTAGCGCGGCAAGCTAAGGCTATGGGGGTGTATGTTATCGGCGTATCAAGGCATGGTAAAAATGTGCCCGAGGTGGATGAGGCGGTTCCGGTTAAAGATCTGGACAGTGTTTTACCGCGGGGTGATTTTGTTTTTGTAGTTACCCCATTAACCGATGAAACCGTGAATCTACTCGATGAGCGGCGCCTGGGGTTAATGAAACCAGGCGCAGGCCTGGTGAATATTGGCCGCGCTGCGGTGGTGGACTACGATGCGCTGGTCGTTAGGCTTCTGGATGGCTCGGTCAGCGGGGCAATTTTGGACGTGTTTGATCCTGAACCACTACCCGCTGACTCCAAGTTCTGGAAAGTGCCTAACCTCATTGCGACTCCTCATATATCTGCAGACGATGGCAATGCCTATGTCTCACTTACGCTAGAGCTTTTCTTTAATAATATGCGACGACTCATCAACGGTGAAGCTTTGCACAATCAGGTCAATACCCGTCTGGGGTACTAGCCAAACACACTCACTACGTGGTTTTTTTCCAGGAACCTCGATCCATTGTCAAAGCCGAACGAATTCTTAAGGCGCCAGCATTTAAAGGGTGCAACTAATCGCTCTTATTGGGTTGTAACCCAGGCCTAAGGATCCGATTTTCGAACGTCTATTCGCACATTTTAGTTAGCATACGCGAATACCGATGATCAACAGTGCCTGGTCGGCACCTAACTCGGGTCAATAAACAGGTGCCAAGAAAATGGGAAACCTGACTCCGTGGTTGATTAGTATCCGATTCCTCGATTTTCTTACACATAGCAATAGGATATTTTTTCTGTATATTTTCATCGTTTTGTTATAAGTTATTTAATCCACTTTAATGTGGACGATTCAAACATAACTACCCTACTAAACTAGAACCTGTCGAGAAGTATTGCGATGACAAATGAAACGCGTTGGACAAACACAAAATTTGGTGGTTATCACATTAACCAGCCATTAGAGGAAGATGTAAATCTAACTCATGTTGGACCCGGAACTCCCTGTGGCGAATATATGCGATTGTTCTGGCAACCCGTCGCCATGACTGAACAACTGAAACAACAACCTGTGCCAATTCGAATTCTTGGCGAAGATCTTATTGTTTTCCGAGATCTCAGCGGTAATATCGGATTGCTACATCGCCACTGTGCCCATCGAAGAGCATCCCTCGAATATGGCCGGATTGAGCAACATGGCATCAGGTGTTGCTACCATGGTTGGCATTTTGATATCGACGGAACCATACTCGATACTCCTGGTGAACCCCTCGACAGTCCCATAAAGACTCAATTATGCCAAGGTGCCTATCCGACGATTGAATACCGAGGTCTTGTTTTCGCTTACCTTGGGCCGCCAGAAAAAAAGCCGCCCTTTACCTTCTTCGACTCTTTCAACATTACTGATCATGAGTTGCTTCCCTACTCTATTCATTCCCCATCAAATTGGCTTCAGGAAAGCGAAAATTCCAT
>JAAZZE010000093.1 GCA_014239255.1 Gammaproteobacteria bacterium | reverse complement strand
CCTGATTGGCTGTCCGTTCAACGCCCGTGACTTCACAATTTTGAATGATGTCAACACCACGTTGGTCAGCGCCTCGAGCGTAACCCCAGGCAACGGCGTCGTGGCGCGCAGTGCCTGCGCGCGGTTGTACTGTGGCTCCAATGATTGGAAATCGGGAATCCGTGCTGTAATTCAGGTGTGGAATATTGCGTTTCAGTGTTGGCAGATCCCACAACTCGCCATCAGTGCCGGTCAGGCGCATGGTGTTATAGCGCCGTGCCGCGCCATCACGTGCGGCAGGGCTATGCAGCAGCGAGACGTGTGCCCGCTGGCTGAACATGACGTTGTAGTTCAGTTCGTGGCTTAGATTCTCCCAAAGCTTGAGCGAGTGCTCGTAGAATTCCCGATTGCCGGGCAACATGTAGTTGGATCGGACAATCGTGGTATTGCGCCCGGCGTTACCACTACCAAGCCAGCCCTTATCCAGGACAGCGACATTTGTGATACCGTGGTTCTTGGCAAGATAATACGCGCTCGCCAGGCCGTGAAGTCCAGCTCCAACGATGACGACGTCGTATTCGGCTTTGGGCTCGGGATCCCGCCAGGCGCGCTCCCAGCCTTTCTGTCTCGACAGGCCGTTGCGAAAGACGTTCCAGGCAGAATAAGGTTTCATGGATTCTGTTGGGACCAGATTAGAGTGGTTATCAGCAGGTTACTATAATAATTGGGCAGATCAGGACAACCTATCCATTGTGCGACCCCTGTCGTAACTCAATACCGGATGTTAGTGTGAGTCGCGCCCATTGGACAGACCCAATGTTAAACCGAAGGTGATGCAAAGTTGATCGTTTACACGTCAATCCTATGTTAAAGGCTGACCTGCAGCCGCGCTACCCACCCGCAAGCGTCGCTTGGATTATTTGGGGATTAGGAGCCGGGTTTTTCCTTCTGGGCTTTTTTCACCGGGTTGCGCCGGCAGTGCTGCATCGCGAACTCAGCCTGGATTTTGGCCTGAGCGCAGCTACCCTGGGAAGTCTGTCGGCCCTTTATTTTTATTCCTATGCAGCAATGCAGGTGCCCACGGGGCTTCTTGTCGACCGCTTAGGGCCGCGCCGCCTTCTTTTGGGAGGCTTGTTGGTGAGTACGGTAGGAGCGCTGATTTTCGCTTTTGCACCCGATCTCATCTGGGCAGGCATCGGTCGTTTTTTAATTGGCGGATCGGTGTCTGTGGCCTTTGTGTGCACATTGAAATTGGCTACATACTGGCTGCCCGCGCACCGGTTCTCAATGGCAATCGGTCTGCTGTTGGTTGCCGGAATGTTGGGTGCGGTTTTTGCCGGAGTACCTTTGCAGTTTGCAAGTGGTATGTTTGGCTGGCGGGCAGTGACTGTTGCGGCAGCGGGGGTTGGCTTATTGCTCGGCCTGGTGGTGTGGCTGATGGTTCGGAATGATCCCGCAGAACGAAATTACGATGGTTATGTGAATGTCGACGCTCAAGGTGGGCACTGGTCTGCCGAGTGGCAAAAACTCACCGCTGTTTTTGGGTACCGAAATACCTGTCTTCTGGCAATTGCCCCTGGCGGGATCGTAGGATCTGTTCTGACTTTTGCGGGTTTGTGGGGAATGCCATTTCTGACCGATGTTTATGGCCTGTCACCTGCCGGGGCGGCCATGCTTTGTTCGGTTTTAATGTTGGCTATGGCTTTCAGTGGCCCACTGTTTGCCCTGTTGTCAGAAAGGATTGCTCGACGGCGGACCCCATACCTTGTCTCTACAGTGCTTGCCTTTTGCAGTTGGGCGCTTGCTTTGCTGGTTCCAGATCTGCCATTGTGGCTTCTTGTGAGCGCGCTTGTGAGTGCGGGATTTTTTTCCGGGGCGATGATTCTGGGGTTTACCCAGGCAAAAGAGTCGGTGCCTTTGGTGTTGGCAGGAACCGTATCTGGGGTTATTAATATGGGGGTTATGTGCGGGCCGATGTTGTTACAACCATTGGTTGGTTGGCTGCTGGACCGTTTCTGGCGTGGTATGACAGGGGTGGACGGCATGCGGGTGTATCATTTTGAAAACTACCGGTTTAGCTTTTTGTTGATGCTTACATGGCTGGCAATTGCGATAGTGAGCATTGCCCTCACTCGTGAGACACGCTGTGAGCAAATGGACAGCCGCTGATCATTTGCGGCCATTGTCACAGCGCTAAGCAAACGGGTATAAATGGATATAAAGGGGTAACTAGTTGAATGAATGAGGAACTTGAAAAATTCCTGAACAATAATCCCGAGTTACGGTTTGTCGACGTCCTGTTGCCCGACCTTTGCAATATTGTGCGCGGTAAACGGATCCCACGTGACGACCTTGCCAAGGTATATGGCGATGGCTTGCAGGTACCCAGTTCGATTTATCTGCTGGACGTCAACGGCCGCGGCACTGATGCAGGTGGACGCGGGTTCTCAGACGGCGATCCTGATGTCAAGGTGCGCCCGGTTCCCGGATCGCTGAACCTAGTCCCGTGGGGCCCTTTAGGGGCAGGGCAGGTGCTTGGCAGTTTGTATGAGTTGGATGACTCTGTGTGCCCGGTGGATCCACGCCACGTGCTTGGCGGTGTGGTCGAGCGGTTGCACGAATCAGGCCTGCATCCGGTGGTGGCACTGGAGCTGGAGTTTTACCTGATTGATGCGGCGAGTGCGGATGAAGGTCGGCCGCGTCCGCCGATATTGCCCGACACCGGTCGGCGGGCCTCGGCGACTCAGGTCTATAGCCTTGCCGACCTTGATGGGTTTACTCGATTTCTCAGTGAAGTCGAGACGACCTGTCAGGCGCAGGGGGTACCGCTAGGCGCCACCACCGCAGAATATGCAGTGGGCCAGTACGAGATTAATCTGCAACATGTAGACGATCCGCTGTGCGCCGCCGATCATGCGATCCTACTGCGCAGAGCAGTGCAGGGGCTGGCTCGAGGGCATGACGCCGTGGCCACTTTTATGGCCAAACCCTATCCTGAAGATGCTGGTAATGGCCTGCACGTCCACGTCAGCCTAATGGATGACAAGGGACGCAATGTATTTGATAACGGCAGCAGCGAGGGTAGTATTCAACTGCGCCAGGCCGTTGCCGGTATGTTGGATTTACTACCGCAATCGATGGCAATTTTTGCCCCTAATGTGAATTCATACCGGCGCTTTGCGCCGAACCTGTACGTACCCACCGGACCGACCTGGGGGTATAACAATCGATCGGTCGCCGTCCGGATCCCTGCGGGGGATAATGCGGCGCGGCGCATTGAGCATCGCATGGCCGGCGCAGATGCCAACCCGTACCTGACACTTGCCGCGGTTCTGGCCGGCCTGCATCATGGCATCAATGAAGGGCTGGTCCCACCCGACCCCCGCAGCGACAATGCTGGCACCCAACTTGATCGGGCAGTCCCATTTACCTGGCAGGGGGCGTTGGATCAATTGGCAAAGCCCTCGGCGCTTGATGAATATCTGGGGGTTGAATATTTGTCGCTGTATCGCGAGTGCAAACAGTTTGAGCTCGACGCTTATGCCAGGGAGTTTACGCCGCTGGAATACCGCTGGTACCTCGCGCCCGAGTAGCGTTTTTCAAGCGCAAGACATTAACTAAAAAAGACTACGATGATCGCGCTGGCCGCACCGAACATGGCCAGAGAGTAGCCAATATTCCAAAAAAAGCATTCGTGCGCGCTTATGCGGTACCGGCTTTGCATGGCGAGGTTCAGGCCTGACATCGGTCCACCAGTAGCCCCTACTGACCAGGTCACGAGAAAAACGAATGCGAGCAGAGCTGGTTCTGGATTAAGCGGCAGCAGAATCGCTGATGCTGTGACGATACTGACCAGGGCGTGGACACCCGCTATCGCTAATACCAGTAATACGGCCAGCACCGCAACAGCCACTTCAGGAGTGAAAGCACCGACATCCAGCGTGGGCGATGTTTGCGATATCAGTGCCGCAAGACCAGTCGCCATGATACCGGCACTAAAAAACAAAGCCAGTTCACCATACATGTCCGGCAGGCGCTCCGAGCTGAAGTTTCCAATGGTGTTTAAAGCTTGTGAGAGTGATTGTCGCCGGGTCAATACTGCTGTAGTGACGCCAATAGACAAGGTAGATACCAGTATCAGGACTGAGACGGTAGGAAGTACATGATGCAGCACTAAAACACAGATCACCATGATCGATGGCACCCATAGCGCGCCAAAATTTACCGGGAAACCCTCAAAAGACTCCAGCGCTCCACCTGCACGGAAGCGATGTTCGGCAAAGGTAAAAACGAACCCGAACAGGCATAATGGTGCCGACAGCATCCACAACTCAGCCAGTCGAGCGCCCGGAGCGTAAAGCAGGCACGTGCCCATCGCGGCAAAAAAAGGCGACCACAAAGTGGCCAGAGCAAAACTTCGCTGGATCGAAGTGGCCGTGGTGCGTTCAAGACGTCCGTTTCGGGCAAGTCGGTCTCCAAAAATTATCAACGCCGACAGATTGATCATCGCAGCAAAAAGGTGCAGTCCTGCGAGCGTTTTAAAAAAAGCTTTTAAGCCCGGCGCCGCCGATTTATGTTTGTCCTGACTTGTATTGGTGATCAGGCGTACAAAGCTGACCGCAGACAACAAACTGATCAGCAGGTGATTCTGGGTTATGAGTTGTAACAGCGGGAGGCTGCGATATCCGATTAAGTAAGCCCAGCCCAGAGCGCTAAAACCAACAGTAACAAAGATGACACACTGAATTCTCTGAATTCGCCGGGTTCGTCGCCATAGCAACACCAATGCTGTCAGTGCACATCCGCCTGAAAGCCAGAGAAAATCACTTAAGCCAAAGCCGGCAAGGATTGTTGCCAGAATCATGAACAACAGCAACCTGCCTGCAATACGCTGTTGTTGGATATGACGTGTGGACAGTTTCAAAGCGGATTAACTCGATAGTGGCGCGCTCGAACTGCGCTGGTGCAAGATGACCGGATCAGGCGCCAGTCGTTAACCGTGTCAAGCCCTTTGGCCTGGAACTGGTTGCTCTCGTGCAGGTCAGCGCGCACTGGATAGTGTGGTAACGGTAGCTGACAGTACGCCGGCAAGCGTACTATATCCGGGCCGTGATGTTGCAGGGTCGGTGGTCGAGACCAGTAGGGGTCGGCTATGTAGGGATCGCCACCAAAGCAGGCAATGCTATTCAAGGCCTGTGGGTAGTTAACTTTTTTTGCCTTTAGACCCTATAGCCTGGGTTGCCAACAGAAGTATTGTCGATACCAAAACCATTATTGTTGAGATGGCGGCGATGGTGGGATCTATGAAATCCCGTAGTGCACTGAACATACGCTTGGTCAGTGTCGCATTACTGCCACCTGATACAAATATCGCTATGATGACCTCATCAAATGAAGTGAGAAATGATAACAAGGCCGACGTTATCACTGAGAATTTAATCTGCGGTAAGGTAATTGTAAAAAAGGCTTTCAACCTGGTGGCGCCGAGACTTCGCGCCACACGTTCTTGATTGAGATCATAGGAGCGTAGCGCTGCGGTTATAACAATCATGACCAAGGGCGTCGCCATTGCGGTGTGCGCTATCACCAGACCTGGAATTGAGTTGTTTAAGCCAACCCGTCCAAAGGCATAGAAGACGCCGATGGCAATCAGAATTACCGGCACGATCAAGGGCGTGATCAGCAACATAAAAATCACCTTGGTCACCTTGTGACGGGAAACAAACAGTGCATAGGCGGCCATGGTTCCAAGGGGGGTGGCTAACAGCATGGTTAGCACGCCTAACTGCAGTGAAGTCACGGTAGCCCGCATCCACTTGGATGATCCGAAATACTCATCGTACCAACGCACCGACCAGTTGCTGGGTGGAAACTCCAGGTATTGAGAGTCCGAAAACGACATGGGAATGACGATAAAGGTGGGAATCACCAACAGCAACATAATGATAGCTGCCACCACATACAGCCAAAAGCGAGCACCGTGGGTGACCTGGGTATCTGAGGCGGGACTGGTCCACCAGCTCATATCAGCTTTTTCCAAACAGTGCGGCGTCTAACTTGAAAAACCGCGCCGCCAGATAAAGAACCACAACGGTTGCAAACAGCAAAACGACACCTAGAGCGCTGGCCGAACCCCAATTGAACTGATTCTCAAGTATTGCTGTGATTTGGGTCGCCACCATAATCACCCGGCCACCGCCAAGTACCGCAGGAGTCACATAGAAACCAAGACACAACACAAATACGATCAACGACCCAGCCACCATACCAGGCAGCGATAGCGGAAAGTACACCTGCCAGAATGCCTTCACTGGAGAAGCACCTAGGTTAGAAGCCGCATACATCATATTTTGATCGATTTTTTTCATCGCGCCATACAACGGCAGAACAAGAAATGGCAGCATGATGTGCGCCATTCCGATCAAGGTACCGGTCATGTTATGCACCAGTTTTATCGGTGAATCCCATAGTCCGATATGCTGGCCAAAGTCATTGAGAATACCCTTGCGTTGCAAAAGCACGAGCCAGGCATAAGTACGAACCAGCAATGATGTCCAAAATGGCAATAGTACTGCCAGCATAAATATGCCGGACCAACGCGCGGGCAGCAGGGCCAGAAAATAAGCTAACGGGTATCCGATCACAATACAGATCAGCGTGGTAAGCAGACTGACCTCAAAGGTGGTCACAAAGGTCCTGGCATAGGACTTGTATTCAATCATTTTCCGGTAGTGTTCCAGCGTAAACTGTCCATCACCGTCGATGAATGACAGGTAGAACAACCAACCCACTGGTATAAATATGACCAGTACAATGATCAGCAAGGTCGGCCCCGCCAGACTCATCAGGGTCCACTGCTCTTTGATTTCCTGGGCTTTAAGGGCCTTTGCGTTAAGCAGACGTTTGTCTCCGGATTCCATCCCGCCTTCGCAGTTCATGATTAGCGATCCCGGGGTATGATAATGACATCTTCCCTGAGTAGCCCGATAGACACCTGCTCGCCGGGGTGTAATGAACCAGTTCCGGCTGCGGAACTGGTTCCGAAGCGAACCGAGAGTTCGGTCCCCTCGTCGATGGCAACCAGCGCAAAAGCTGTTTCGCCCTGGAATACCGACTCCACGACGGTGCCGTCAAATACCACGACTTGATTGGTATCTGCCTCGCCATCTACCACGTATAGCCGCTCAGGACGGATCACCAGCGACCAGCCATTGGGGGCATCTTTTACCGCTGTATCAGTTATCCGGCGATCATTGAAGTACAGATAACCCGACTCATCGCGGGTGAGAGGCAGCATGGTGGATTCTCCAATGAAATCCGCCACAAAGGCGTTCGCAGGATGATTGTAGATGGCCTTTGGTGTATCCACCTGGGCCAGCCGGCCATCATTAATCACCGCGATCCGGTCAGACATGGTGAGCGCCTCGCGTTGATCATGGGTCACATATACTGTGGTGACACCCAGTTTCTGGTGCAGATGTTTGAGCTCAATCTGCATGCGCTCTCTGAGTTTCTTGTCCAGCGCGGAAAGTGGCTCGTCCATTAACAGGATACGGGGGCGAAAAACAAATGCCCGGGCCAGTGCCACACGCTGTTGCTGGCCGCCGGATAATTGATCAATGCCGCGATCACCCAATCCCGACAGTTGCACGGTCTCCAGCGCTTCGGCTACGCGTGCAGTACACTCCTTTGGGCTCACGCCTCGCAGTTTCAGGGGAAAGGCAATATTTTCCGCCACCGACATATGCGGAAACAGGGCATAACTTTGAAATACCATGCCGACATCACGCTTGTGGGGCGGCATCAGAATCACTTCTTTTTTATCAAAGCGGATGCTGCCGGCATCGGGCCGGTTGAACCCGGCAATGGCCATCAGCAATGTGGTCTTGCCTGACCCGGAAGGTCCCAGGAGAGTTAGAAATTCCCCACTGTTGATGTCCAGATCGACCGAATCCAGGGCATATAGGTCACCATATTTCTTAGTCAGCCCTTGGATATGGATGGGTAAGGCCGTTGAATGTTTCAACGCGCCGTTGTCATTATGGTTAGCCAAGGATTTACACGCCTAAAAATAATGATGCCGGACGACGGGATCGTCCGGCATCAAGAATACCGTGTCTATTCGCTGAGAAGTTCCATATAGAGTTCGAGCGCCTCCTTACGGTGTTCAGCATACCAATCCAGGCTGACCGGCATCATCACAGAGACGGAGGAATAAGTTATGAAATTTCGCAACAAGATTTTTGCAA
>JAAZZE010000092.1 GCA_014239255.1 Gammaproteobacteria bacterium | reverse complement strand
CAGCAGGAACTTAAAGACCAGGTGGAATCGCTGGAGCAGACTCGCACTACACTGGAAACGACTCGCGAGACCCTGCAAGGTGAGGTAGCCGAACTGGTGGTAACCCGTGATCGCCTCGCCAGCGAAAAAGCCACCCTTGCTGAACAAAAAGCTGGCCTCGGTGAGAAACTGACCACTGTCACTGGCGAGAAAGAACAACTGACTGGACAGAAAGCGGCACTGCTGATCACCCAGCAGGAACTTAAAGACCAGGTGGAATCGCTGGAGCAGACTCGCACTACACTGGGCGCAGATATTGCACGATTGCAAGGCTCGCTTTCAGCCATGCAGGCCGAGCAAGCAGCGCTTACCAAAACGGCGCAAGCGCGAGCGCAGGAGGCAGCCTCGCTGGCCCAGGCCCGCGATGATTTATCCAAAGAACGTGATGATCTGACCACGCAGGTAACATTGTTAGAGGTAACTCGCGGAGTGCTGCAGACTGAGACCAGCGCACTGCGCGATGAGCTGGAGGGCCTGTTGCGTACAGCGGTGAGTACCGAGCGCGCGCTGGAGGAAAGCAAACTGACCGGCGAAGATCTCGCAGTACGTCTCGCCGAGACCGCTTTGGATTACAAGCTGACCAAAGAGGAGGTGGCATACCTTCGCGCCCAGTACGCGGACGAAGTGGCCGCGTTCGCAAAAGAGCGTGAGCTGCTTGTCTCCGCTCATAAAGAAGAACTCGATATCCTGAGAGAACGTCACTCCGATCTCGAGGTCCAGTACAACCGGTTGGTGCGGCCCGCCCGAAGTACGATCGGCCGCTTCGTGGTTGAAGTGCGCTTTTGGAAGGAAGGTGATGTACGACGTTACTCACTGCGCCCGCTGGCGGGTATAGAAACCTCGGTCAGCGAATCAGAACTGCATCAGCAGCTGACAGCGCTGAAAGCCCGGCATGCGGATAAACTCTATACCAAGGTGATACCGGATGATAATTCGCTCACCCACGGAGAAGCGTGGAGTTTCACCGAAAAGATTCTCAACCGCTACGACTACTATTACCAGAACTAATCATTCGATCGGTTTTTCGCTATGCAGTATCCTGAAAACTTCGACGTGATCGTCATTGGTGGCGGTCATGCGGGCACTGAAGCTGCGCTGGCTTCGGCCCGCAGCGGTGCCCGCACTCTGTTGGTGACCCACAACATAGAAACGGTTGGGCAGATGTCTTGTAACCCAGCGATCGGGGGTATCGGCAAAGGCCATATCGTACGTGAGGTGGATGCACTGGGCGGCGCCATGGGCCGGGCTGCCGATGAGGCTGGAATCCAGTTTCGGCGCCTGAATGCCCGCAAAGGGCCTGCGGTACGGGCAACTCGAGCACAGGCTGACCGGGTGCTCTATCGCCAATCGATCCGACGTCTTGTCGAGAACCAATCTGGCTTGTCCATGTTGCAGCAATCGGTCGCAGACCTCATGGTTACGGATGCCCGTGCCTGCGGAGTTATCACCGATGACGGCATTTGTATTGGCGCTCGAGCCATAGTATTGACGGCCGGCACTTTTCTAAACGGGCGTATTCACATAGGTCTGGACAGTCAATCCGCCGGTCGTGCGGGAGATCCGCCAACATTGGCGCTGGCCCACCGTCTACGCGAACTCTGCCCGCGGACCGGACGGCTTAAGACGGGCACACCACCGCGGATTGATGGCCGTACCATCAATTTTGCTGCACTTGAGATTCAGCCAGGTGATGATCCGCCGCCGCGATTCTCGTTTTTAAATTCGCTCGCTGATTATCCTCGCCAGGTTTGTTGTCATATTGCTGGCACCACCGACCATACCCATGACATTATTCGTGGCGCACTTGATCGTTCCGCCATGTACGGGGGCCAAATCGAAGGGGTTGGCCCACGTTACTGCCCGTCAGTCGAAGACAAAGTGGTGCGTTTTGCAGAGCGCACGTCGCACCAGATCTTTGTCGAGCCCGAGGGGTTGCAGACCCACGAAATCTATCCAAATGGACTATCGACCAGCCTGCCGTTTGATGTGCAATGGCAAATGGTGCGCAGCATTCCAGGTTTTGATGGTGCGCAGATCACCCGGCCAGGTTATGCCATTGAGTATGATTACTTTGATCCACGTGATCTTTCGCCATCATTAGAGACGCGTTCACTTGCGGGACTGTACTTTGCTGGCCAGATCAACGGCACCACCGGCTATGAAGAAGCGGCTGGACAAGGGTTGGTTGCTGGCCTTAACGCGGCCCGGCAAAGCCGCGGCGAGGCGCCGTGGTGGCCACGTCGCGACGAAGCCTACATCGGGGTCATGATCGACGATCTGGTTACCCGCGGCGTTACCGAGCCTTACCGTATGTTCACATCACGAGCCGAGTACCGCTTGCAACTGCGAGAGGACAACGCCGACCTGCGTTTGACTGCGACGGGTCGTGCTCTGTCGTTGATCGGAGATGAGCGCTGGGCGTCATTTTGTGCCAAACGTGACCTGCTAGAAGCTGAACGCGAACGTCTGAAAAACATCTGGGTGCGTCCACAAACTTTGGCGCCGGGAGAAGCTCGCCGCATCCTGGGACAGGAACTGACCCGAGAGCAACGCCTTGCAGATTTACTGCGTCGACCCGAGACTGATTATTCCAGTCTGCTACGATTGAGCGGCGCTGGCGAGTGTATAAAGGACCCAGCTGTGATAGAGCAGCTGGAGATTGAGGCGCGTTATGCGGGTTATATTGATCGTCAGCGCGATGAGATTGAGCGCCACCGACGACACGAGGACACGATGATTCCCAAAGATATGGATTATCTGTCGGTTCGGGGCCTGTCCCACGAGGTGTGCCAGATACTTACCGAACACCAGCCGCTAACCTTGGGTCATGCAGGCCGACTTTCCGGGATGACGCCGGCTGCAGTCTCGTTATTGCTGGTGCATCTCAAAAGGCGGCAATTGCGTTCCGCGGCCTGAGACGGCGCGGTGATTGAACAGAGGCATCTGGCTTTAAAGCTTGCTGGGGCAGCACAGGAAATGGGCGTGGCACTGGATGAACCTATATTGACCCGCTTCGTAGACTTTGTGAGTCTGTTACGCAAGTGGAACCGCGTGCATAACCTGACCGCGCTGACTGATGAGCAGGAAATCCTTACGCACCACCTGCTCGACAGCCTTTCGGTCGTGCCCTTTATTTCGGGCGTCCGATGCCTCGATGTTGGCTCTGGTGCGGGCTTGCCCGGAATCGCATTGGCTTTGTGTAACCCGAGTCAGGACTGGACTTTGGTTGAAAGTCGGGGAAAAAAAGCCGGTTTTTTGCGTGAAGTAACGGCGCGGCTGAAACTGGATAACGTCACCGTTTTCGCTGGACGCATAGAGGATTACCGGCCCGATGGGAATTTTGATACGCTTGTCGCGCGCGCGGTCGCATCGCTCGCTTCGTTGTTCAACATGACAGATCACTTGCTTCACCATCATCTTCGATTAATTGCAATGAAAGGCACACACCCCCAGGCAGAATTGGATGCGCTGGCACCGGCACAGCGCCTGGTAGCACGTGTTATACCGGTAACAGTACCCGGCCTTTCGGCACAGCGACACCTTGTCGTCTTGGATGGATTGCCAGGCGGTCCAACATGACCAAGATTATCGCGGTAACTAACCAGAAGGGCGGCGTTGGCAAGACCACGACCGCCATCAATATCGCGGCAGCTCTTGCTGCTGTTGGGCGCCGGGTACTGTTGGTTGATCTCGATCCACAAGCAAACGCGACGGTGGGTTGTGGCGTGGAACGGCGGCAGTTGGCGCAAACTGTTTACCAGGTGTTGCTTGGGCAAAGCACCGTGAGCGATACCATGGTTGCTACGGATTCCGGGTTCGACTTGTTGCCGGCAGAGTCGGCTCTTGCAGGTGCCCAAGCGGAACTGACTGGCCACGATGAAAACGACACTCGGCGGCTGAAATCATCGTTGGCAGTCGTTGGAAGTTATGACTTTATCCTGATTGATTGCCCGCCCGCTTTAAACATTCTGACCCTGAACGCGTTGGTGGCCGCGCACTCGATCTTGATCCCCGTGCAGTGTGAATACTATGCGCTGGAAGGGTTAAGCGGGCTGGATGAGACCTTTCACCGTGTTAAGGAAAGCGCTAATCGCGATCTAATGATCGAAGGCGTGGTGCGCACCATGTACGATGGCCGCAACTCGCTGACCAATGAAGTCTCCGCACAACTTCGCCAGCATTACGGCAGCTTGTTGTATGAGACGGTTATCCCGCGCAATGTGCGTCTTGCCGAAGCGCCGAGCTTTGGCAAATCCGTGATTGATTATGACCCTAATTGTCAGGGGGCCCTGGCTTATCGCGACTTGGCGCGGGAGATGCTGGACAAGGGTGAGTCGTCGATACCCACGGCCCCGGTGACGGCTGAGCCGGTAGTCATCTCCAACAGGAGTGACACATGAGCCCAAAAGCAAGGTTAGGCAAAGGATTGGATGCATTGCTGGGCGGAGCAAAGTCGCCTGCAAGCACGACCGACGGTGAGCTACGTAAGTTGCCGGTAAGCAGCATCCGCAAAGGGCGCTACCAGCCGCGCACCCGGATGGATGAGGCGTCTTTGAAGGAACTTGCTGCCTCGATCAGTGCGCAGGGGATCATTCAGCCGCTGCTGGTTCGTGAAACCGCCGGCGGCGCTTACGAATTGATCGCCGGCGAGCGGCGCTGGCGGGCTGCACAACTGGCTGGCCTGCTTGAGGTCCCCGCGGTGATTCGCCGGGTGCCTGATGAAGCGGCTCTTGCGGTCGGTCTGATCGAGAATATTCAACGCGAGAACCTGAGCCCGATCGAAGAAGCGACAGGTCTTAAACGTTTGTTGGATGAGTTTGGTTTGACACACCAGCAAGTGGCCGAGGCAGTTGGTCGCTCACGTGTCGCTGTCAGCAACTTGTTGCGGCTGTTGAAACTCGACCCCGGGGTCCGCGAGCATCTGGATGCTGGTCATATCGAGGCTGGTCATGCCCGGGCGATTCTGGGTCTGCCGCGCGAGCAGCAGGGGTTGGCAGCGCAGGTTGTCATGCAGCGTCGGCTTTCGGTGCGCCAGGCGGAACAATTGGTACGGCGCATGCTACAGCCCGAAGACGCCGACCAGAACAGAGCTCGCAAGTCAGCCAAAGGCGGTGACATCCAGCGTCTTGAGGAAGAACTCTCCGAGCGCCTCGCGGCTCCCGTACGCCTGGAATCACGTGATGGGAAGTCCGGTCGACTGGTGATTGGTTACAGCTCGCTGGATGAGCTCGACGGTATTCTCAGTCGTATCCAAAAATAGCCGGCATCATTTCTTGCGGCGATCACTTGTGGCGGATACTCATGACTCTGCCGGCCTGATCGGGGCAAGGTAATGGCTGGTGCGCTGCCATCATGTGCGACAGAGTCTCGCTGATCGCCGGTAAAAAGGGCGAAGACCGGCGGCTTTCCAGATCAACGTGGATCATCATCTGCTCACTGGTTGCAGCAAGGTAACCTTCGTTCGAGTGGAACATGCGCAGAAAATAATGAACGCGCTTGCTGTCTACATTTAGCAACTGGCAGGTCAGACGAATAGGATCGCCCAGGCGCAATTCGCGCAGGTAGTTGATATGCATCTCGAGGGTAAAGGTGGAGGACTTTTCGCGCTCCAGGTACTGTGGGGTGATGCCTATCTGCTGCATGAATTGGTCAACTCCGTGATCAAACGCCATCACGTAATAGGCGACATTCATGTGCCCGTTGTAATCTATCCAGTTCTCGAGTACGGCTTGGGTTCCCAGATCCAGTTCTGCAGTTTCAAACGATGCTGTCATGAGGGGTCTCTTCTTAAGCGAATTTTAACTAGGGCATGCTCGATACTTCGATCAAGATAGGCGCCGTAAAAATCCGGGATACTGGCTCCAATCATCGGCGCCGCCAGATGTTCACCAGAGCCATCGACGAATTCAACTGTCGGTACCAGTGTGATCGGACGCTGATCAGCAAAATAATGATGGGTAGTTGTGCTGGCATTGAAATCGACCAGCGGTGTTGAGCTGTCAATACGCACTTCACGGAATATGGCGCGCGTCTGGTAAGCCGGGTCGACCGCCATGTGACCGAGGAACTCGGCTTTGACCGCATCACAATAACGGCAGTAGCTGGCAGTATAAAAAAGCAGGATTGGCAAACCCTTTTGCGTCGCTATGGCGCCGTCATCGTGAAGGTTTTGGGCGGGGGGCACTTCGCCGGCTTGCGCCAGCGTCGGCGTCAGTACGGCCAGGGCTACAAGATGCCGAAGAAGGACTGATAATCGCATCACGAAATTATATCGTCTATTTCTATCGAGCCAGAATCGAGAGGTGTCGCTTGCCGTTCTGAGATGCTGTGAAGCAGTGTATTGATCCCAGGGTAGTGTTTTTTGCAGATACAGTATTTGCCAGTGCTGCTAGCCCATGACTCTCCTGCTTCGAGTCGTGGCAGGAGATGGTCTAAATCAACCACTGTGGTGCCGCCCACTACATCGACCCCGCGTTCGAACAAAGGGTCGGGTAAACAGGACGCTGTTGGCCCGATCAGCGCGATATGTGCCGCCGGATGACAGCATGCCAGCACTTCATCAAGTGTGTCATTCATCAAGGTGGAGCCGGTGACCAGCACCTGGTCACAGCCGATGAGTCGAGCCGTATCAGCCGTGACCGAAAAATTACCTGCACAATCGAAAAACTGTGGGTCTTTTTCAATAATGGTTAGGGTCACGTTATGGCTGGCAAGCATATCGATCAGTGGTGGAAAAAACCCTACCATGCCAACATGCTCTGCCCGCTCGAGATGCGTTTGACCCAATGGATCACTGGTGAGATCAAGGGTGAAGCCGCCGATGCGAAGCAGGTGCTGACTCAGAGCGTTAAGCGCGCCCAGACCAAGCGCTTTTGCAAGAGGGTCGTCTCCATCGTAACCGGCAATGAGATCAAGAATCGGGGTGGCCAGAATTTGAGCTGGATCACAAGCCATCAACCGGGAAAGGATATTATCGAAGCGTGTGTAGAAGAACCCGCAGCTGCCATCGGCGAGCATGATCATGCCAAACTTCTTATGTCGCCCAGCCGGGACAACCTGTAGCGGCCTGTGCAGGTGGGCCACGGGAGGCAGTTCACGACCGTGGCTCACTGTGGTGATCAGTTCAATGAGAGATGAGGACAGTGTCATGGGTTAAGGAGCGCAGAACGATGAATGAGAGGCGTTATTTTGAATATTCGGAGCCGCGAGTGTATAGCAAGTTCCCGCGTCCGGACTTGAATGATATTGGCAACATGAAGCCGGGTGTCTCGCAGGATCGGATCCTTGAATCCTGGCTGGCTACCAGGCTATGTACCGCACCGGCAACCAGCAGCTCTACTTCTGTGGTCCGCCAGCGGTGAAACCCGTCAGGTATTTCGTGCCCTTAAGGCGAGGCGATAATTCGAACGTGTCGGCATCGATGAGTTGAGGGTTGTTCTGGTCGGCATGAGAGTCATGATCGAACCAGCAGAGCTTCCAGTAATTACAGCCGCGCTTGGTCTCAGTGGGATAGAAATTGAACGCCTGGATCTTTGAAGCCGAGATTCAACTACTGCCGGCGTAATCCAGTTGCCGCCAGGCTTCAAAGACAGCTACAGCGACCGCGTTGGACAGGTTCAGGCTGCGATTGAATGGCCGCATCGGCAAGGTAACTCGTTGCGTTGCTGGCGCCAACTGACGTATCGCCTCAGGCAGGCCGCGGGTCTCGGGGCCAAATACCAGGGCATCACCATCCTGGAAGCGGCAATCACTGTGACGGTGCCGGTGGTGAGTAGAAAAAGTGAATAATCGGCCCGGCGATATCTCAGCTACGAACGCGTCCATATTAGTATGGGTGTGCATCGATACGGCGTCAGCATAGTCCAGTCCGGCCCGGCGCAACTGACCGTCGTCGATCGAAAAACCCAGTGGCTCTATAAGGTGTAATTTACACCCAGTGTTTGCGCATAGCCGGATGATATTGCCTGTGTTGGGCGGAATCTCAGGCTCGTAAAGAACCACATGAAACATATCAGTTCAGTGTCAGGCGGGTTTAAAGACCACCAGCAAAACGGCTCCGACGAGAATCAGCACAGGAAACTCATTGAACCAGCGGTAAAAAACATGGCCGTGACTGTTTGCATCATCACGAAACCGTTTTACCAGGTGGCCACACCACAGGTGGTAGACGATCAGGACAGCCACCAGAATAAATTTGGCCGCGAGCCAGACCTTGCCAGCGCCTATGCCGT
>JAAZZE010000091.1 GCA_014239255.1 Gammaproteobacteria bacterium | reverse complement strand
ATTACTACTCCCGCGTTAGGGCGCTTCCCATAAAGGCTCCCATCGGCTTGCATCTTGGCAACATAGCTCGCCATTGAGGTCACTTCTGCCCCACAAAGGGTTCCCGCGCCTTGTGCAGAAACTTCAAAAACCGGTCTACCGTCTTCTGTCGACCCTGTTTTAACTGTAGTCTGCGACTGCATGGATCCCACTTTTTCTCCAGATGTTAAGGACTCTTGAGATTGAATATTCGGAATCCCGGTCGTGGTCACTAGGCAGGGGCATCAGCTTTTTCCAGTAATTCTGAAGCCTCGAGCCAGCGGCCTTCCAGCTCCTGATGAAGCTGTGCGTTTCTCGCCTGGTCGAACAGCAATTCACGTAACTGACTTCGATTGGCTTCGTTGTAGATCTCCGGTTCAGCCAGTTGTTGGTCAAGTTGTTGTTGTACTTTGGTTGCCTTGTCGATTTCTTTTTCGATCCTA
The DNA here is from genome assembly GCA_014239255.1 of Gammaproteobacteria bacterium. Lineage (GTDB taxonomy): Bacteria > Pseudomonadota > Gammaproteobacteria > Arenicellales > UBA868 > UBA868. The sequence continues at coordinate 7,815 of JAAZZE010000091.1, read as the reverse complement.
TTAAGGCTGTCGTATAGTGGTTTGATCTTTACTCTTTGTTTGGCCCTTTCCTGTCGGGTAGATTTTGACGGCCGAGTTTTTTGCTCAGCTTTTATACCGATATCTTTGCCTTTTTTGTTTGCTTCATCCGTTTGACGCTCGATGAGCTTGCCTGTTCCTTTTTGTCGATGGCGGAGCCAGTTCACATAGTCATCAAGATCGCCATCAAAGGGGCGAAGAGTGCCATCGTCTATCAGCCAGAGCTCGTCAGTGACTAGTCGTAGCAAGTGTCTGTCATGGGCGACGACGATCAAACAACCATTGTAGGACTGGAGCGCGAATGAGATGGACTCTCGCATTTGTATGTCCAAATGATTAGTCGGCTCGTCCAGCAGCAGCAAATTGGGTTTGCGGTAGACAATCAGCGCGAGCACCAGGCGGGCTTTCTCCCCTCCAGAGCGGATCGCCACAGGTTCCGTTGCGGCCTCACCCGAGAACCCGAAGCGCCCAAGGAACGAACGCAAGGAGCGATCAGTTTGCTGATGCGAGAGGTCTGTTAGATGATCAAGGGGCGACCACTGTGGATTCAACAGTTCCAGTTGTTGTTGGGCAAAATAGCCAATACGTAATTTGGAGTCGCCTGTGTATGCTCCCTGAAGAGGAGGTAGTTCGGCTGCGAGGGTCTTCATTAAGGTAGTTTTGCCAGCGCCATTTCTTCCCAGTAAGCCGATACGATCACCGTCTGACAGACGAAAGTTGACGTTTGACAGGACAGCCTCGTTATAACCGGCATTAACTCCCTTGAGGTCGACCAGTTGGTGTGGAGAGTGGTCTGGTGTTTCGAACTCGAAGACGAACCCGTTCTCCTGATGAACCGGTGAAATAATCTCCAGGCGTTCCAGTGCCTTCAGGCGGCTTTGAGCCTGTTTTGCTTTTGAGGCCTTGTAACGAAATCGATCGATATAGGATCGCATGTGGCGAACCTGTTTTTGCTGACGCAGGTGTTGTTTATTTTGAATTTCAATCCATGCGGCTCGCCGTTCTTCTGCCAGGCTGTAGTTGCCTTCGTAGACCTGAATCGTATGGTCCTCAATGTGAGCAATGCGGGTGACTGAGCGATCAAGAAATTCCCGATCATGGGAAATCACGAGCACTATGCCCTCATAACTGATCAGCCATCGTTCCAGCCAGACCATAGCGTCGAGGTCCAGGTGATTGGTAGGCTCATCAAGCAACAGCAGATCGGCCCGTGTCATGAGTGCGCGGGCAAGATTAAGGCGCATGCGCCAACCGCCAGAAAACGTATCCACACTCTGGCTTTGCTCTGTTGCAGTAAAGCCTAATCCATGCAGCAGTTGGCCGGCTCGAGCTGAGACTCGAAACCCGTCTATGTCGTCCATCTGACTATGCAGGGTTGCTAGTAGGGTGCCATTGTCGTCGACCTCCGCCTGTGCAATCTTGAGTTCAAGGGACCGGTAAGATTGGTCGCCATCAACAACATAGTCGATCGCGGTGCGGGTTGAGTTGGGAGTCTCCTGCAACACCTCGGTAATCAGGGTGTCTCGAGGTAATGTCACGCTGCCCTGGTCCGCCTCCAGACGCCCGGCAATGACGGCAAATAGACTGGACTTGCCAGAGCCGTTAGCGCCGGTCAGCCCCATTCGTTGCCCTGGGAATACATCAAGTTCAACATTTTCCAACAAAAGGTGACTACCACGTCGCAAGGAAAGGTCAGTAATTTTCAGCATGGCAAAGACAACCAATTGAGATGTGACAGCCCGTGGTGGTCACGTAAACAGTCAGATGACCGTGGGCGGTGAGTGAATTATGCTGGAAAGTTGAGCCCCCGACACAGGCCCTCGAGTAAAAACAAGCCGATAAGTGGCAAAACAAACCGAGAAGCAAATGTGAGCCCAGAAAAAATCACTAAACGACCTGCAATAACAATCAGTGCAGTAAGGCTCCACAATTCACGCTACAGATGTTGACCCCCGCTGTGTGAAGTAAGAGTCAGTACTATTATTGTAGGTTTATTCCACAATTTTAGAGTTTGCGATGGCGTGAGTGAGTTTAGCGGTGTTTTGTGGTGTTCGTTTTACTCCCTAAAGTAGACCATAACCAGGATACTCAGCTTCGCTGATTCGATCTTTCAGATGGCAAAGTGCGGCGGCACTGTCTGCTAAAGCGCGAGAACTGCCCTCCTTGGCCCGAATGAACTCTCCTTTAGTGGTCGAATCGATGGAGGGATATTTAATCCACCCCCGACCGCGCCGATACAGCCATTACCGTATTGCCGATGAAGGGATATCGTCAAACGACGCGTAATTTAGTCGACAAAGGCGCGCATACAAACCATCTATATCCATTAATTCCTGATGACTCCCTTCCTCCACCAACCGTCCGTGATTCAAAACCAGGATGCGGTCACAGTCGCGAATAGTCGCCAATCGATGGGCAATCACTATCGCCGTGCGGCCCTCAAGCAAAATCTTCAGAGCTCGTTGAATGTTTCGCTCCGAATAACTGTCAACGTTAGCTGTCGCCTCATCCAGCACAAGAATCCGAGTATCTGCTACCAGTGCTCGAGCAAAACTTATCAGTTGGCGCTGACCCAACGATAGGTTGCCCCCGCCCTGATCCAGGACGAATTGATAATCCCCGGGAAGTCGTGCAATAAAGTTATGCGCGCCTACGGCCTGCGCAGCACGTTCGACGTCAGCGGCATTCTTGGTCACGCTGGCATAGCGAATGTTCTCAAATATAGTGCCGGAAAACAGGAACGGCTCCTGTAACACCATCGAGACATGGCGACCAATGGAGTCCTGCGACAGGGTTCGCAAGTCATGACCATCAATACAAACCTGACCTGATAGTGGATCATAGAAACGCCGCAACAAGGCTGCTGTTGTTGATTTTCCAGAACCTGTAGGCCCGACAATTGCTATTTTCTCCCCCGGAGAGACAGAGAAAGAAACGCTTTTTAAAACCGGGATCTTTTGCGTGTAATGAAAACTGACCTGATCAAATGAAATGGCACCATTACAATTCACCAGATCCAATGCGTCGGGAATATCGGTCACGGTTTCAGGCACGTCCAGCACTTCCAGGATCCTCTGACCCGACACCGTTGCCCGCTGCATCATGCTGTACTGAATGGTCAGTGAACGAATGGGGTCGAAAAATCGCTGCACATAGAAAAGAAAGGCAACCATCACCCCCAGTTCAAGTGCGCCAGAAAAAACCATGCGACCCCCGACAACGACAATAATTGCCATTGCTCCACCTGTTAACCCATCAACAATCGGCACATTGACCTGAGCCAGTTTGGCAGCCCGCAAGTGCGTTCTCAGATTGAGATCCGCAAGATCGGAATAAAGTTTATGGTTATCCTTTCCTCGCACCATTGCTTTGACTGTTCTGACGCTGTGAATCGCTTCTGCCAACGCGCCGTTAGCCATCGAATTGGTTTCTCGCGCTCTTCGAAACGCGGCCCGGGCATGGGGCAACCAGAAATACCGTACAACCAGGAGAATCGGCACAATCGAAAGCGTCAACAGGCCGAGTTCAGCGTCAAGCACCAGTAGTGTAATGACGATGCCAAACAACAGCACCACATCGCCAATCGCAAAGACTGATGTCTCCAGAAACTCCTGCAACGTGCCGGTATCACTCTGCAACCTCGACATCACCCGACCGACCTCTGTTTTATCCATGAATGACAAGGAAACTCTTTGCAGATGGGTAAACATGGCACGTCGCAAATCAACCACTACGTTCTCAGCGATCCTCCCCACCAGGGCTTCCTGGGAATAATTCGCCAGGTAATTGATCAGCACCACCGCACCGAGAAAAATAATAACACTGCTCAATGCAACCTCGGCTGCCGCCCCCGGTTGGATAACATGATCAATGGCATAAAGAATAACTAAGGGGATAGCCAGCTGCGTGGCGACAAAAATCAACACGGCGATTAACGCGAGCGCCAGCAGGCGCTGATAAGGCCATACAAAGGAAAAGAATCGACGCATAACCCGGCCGTCGAAGACACGCCCAAACATCTCCTCATCGTGGCTGACCTGTGCCCCGATAACGCCCCGGGGTGGCCGCACTCCTGGGCTCGTACTCGACTCTTCAGCGGGCAACTTCAACCTGGCGACACCTGCGCGGGAGTGGGTTCAACTGAGTCCGCTGCCCTGATCTGCAGGGAATGCAATTCGGCATACCGCTCTCCCAGATTCAGAAGTCCCTGATGGGTTCCGCGCTCAACAATCTTTCCTTCTTCAAGAAAAAGGATTTCATCTGCATGCATGACGCTGACCAGCCGATGGGAGATGACAATACTGGTACGGTTATCATGACGGGCTATTACCGCATCATGAATGCGGCGTTCAGTATCAGCATCGATAGCCGCTGTTGCATCGTCCAATATGCAAATGGGTGCGTTAATCAAGTTACCGCGGGCGATAGATATCCGTTGACGCTGTCCACCGGAAAGCGATACCCCTCGCTCGCCCACCAACGTCTGATAATTGCCGGGCAGCTGACTAATGAAGTCGTGTAGCTGCGCATCGCGCCCTGCCTGTATGACGCCTGCATCATCTGACCACGGATTTCCGTATGCAATATTGCTGTCGACCGACGCAGTGAACACAAACGAATCCTGTTGTACACCGCCCACTGATTCTCGCAAAGAATGTAGTGAAACGTCTCTGACATCCTGGCCATCGATCAGAATTCGACCAGCAGTGACTTCATACAGACGTGGAATCAAACGGGCAATGGTTGATTTACCACTGCCCGGCGGGCCGACGATACCCAATGTCTTCCCGGCTTGGACATTAAAAGTAATATCCGACAGAACGTTGACCCGGGTTTCACTCTCCCCATAACCGAAGTGGACACCTTCAAAGCGAACTTCACCCTTTGTTATTTTCAAGTCAGGCAGGGTTTTCCCACTTTCTATAGGGTTTGGATAATCAAGGATTTCAAAAAATCGTGCACCACAGGTTGACGCACGTGCGTACGAATTCACTGTCATGCCGATCTGCCGCACCGGCATCTGAAGAATCATCATAAACGCAAGAAATTCTGTGAGTGTCCCTACAGTAATCTCACCAGCGAGTACTTTGTTGCCACCGACCCAAAGTGCAAGCGTTAATGAAGCAAAAAAGGAAAACCCCATAAATGTCATGCTTCGGACCCGCGCCATCAGCCTCTCAAATGCAACTTGGCGAACGGCAGATGAGTGTTTGTCGAAACTGAGCAATTCATATGCTTGTGCACCAAACGCCCGGACGATGCGAATACCGGTGAGATTTTCCTCCATGGCATTGGTCAGCACCGTCAACCGCTCCTGCTGCTTCAACCAGAGATAACGTAGCTGAATGCGAGCAATCGTTGATCGAACTGCGATGACCGGCACGAAACTAAGCGAAATCAACCCAAGGACTACATCGGTTGAAATCAAGAGGATGCCACCGCCGGTCACGAGAACCAACAGCATGACCGTTCGAACCAAACCGGTACTCGGAAAATGACGAATACCCTCCAAATCCAACATGCCCCGGGTGATCAGATCTCCAGTGTGGGCGTTGTCATGAAAACCCACATCAAGCTGCTGTACGCGGTAGTAAAACGCTTTTCGAAGATCTGCCGCGATGCAGTCATTCAATGATTCCCCAAAATAATTCTGCACCATGGCAAACAGCCCGCGAAGAATGCTAAGGGCAAGAATCATCCAAGCGGATAACCACAGCGCTGCTTCGATTTCCGTTACCCCCGCTGCCGTCCCTTGCAGAAGGCCTTGGGCGTTATCGACTGCCTTACCTAAATAGCGCGGGATAAAGAGTTGAAACCCGGACGACAACAGCGTCGCAAGCGTCACGATACCAACCCTCATCGGGTGTTTAAAAACCAGCCTGCAGATTCGCCCCAGGATATTTGGGTCTAACTTGCGGCCACTTTTGTATTGGTCAGAACGAGACAGATTATTAGAAAGCAAATTGTGTACTCAATACTCTTCTTGCAAACGATACTCCCGACTCCCCATCGACTCGAAAGGTAAACAACGGGTAATCCTGTCGATACGCCTGGAATCAGCCACACGATCGTCGCCGCTTGGGCAATCGAACCCGCTTATCGCACCACAGTCCGAAAAAGTCTGACAGGCGAGTTATTGACGGGGGCTCATAGTGTAAACCAAGCGCTGAGAAACCTCGATGACCAAAGCATTAGCAATGCTCGCAATGCAACAACCTACGCCGACACTGCCAATAGAAAAAGAACACTGAAAATTTGCGACCGGAGTGTTGGCCTCCTTAATGCTCACCTTGATAGATGCAATGGTTGTGTGATTCATATTGTTGTACTCCATCGCCTGCCATTGGCTCGAACCTGATTCCCCAAAGAGCGCACTGTTTAACAGGTGATCGTGCGCCAGATCAGATAAAGCCGACGTAGTCGGGGGCGCTGGACTCATCCCCATCACTACCGATACCACCGGTTAGACAAGACCCGCCTAAGCACTGCTAGATCCCACTTAGGCACCACCTTATTGGTTATATGCCCGAACTGTTGTTTGACCCAGGCATGGTGTGGTGTGGCTGTCCGGGTATAGGTGCATGAAAACAGATACTATAAGGGTGCAAATTGTGTACTGTGGGTTCAAATGAGAAGAGCTGGGAGGCGAAATTGCCATTAGAAAAAACAGCGCTAAAGTAAGACCAGCAACGCCTGAGATTCGGGTGATGCTGATGGCCCAAGGCCCACATCTTATGTTGATACGTTCACCCGCTGAGGCGCTATGAGTGACATCAATTACGATTTCAAAGGCCGTGTGGCTGTTGTCACTGGCGGTGCTAATGGCATTGGGGCCGAGATTGCTCGTCATTACGCTGCTGCAGGTGCATCCTTAAGCATTTGGGACTTGGATACCCCTGAACAACTAGATACCGGGCACAGGTTTTGCCACGTGGATGTGCGCGATTTAGAAAATGTGCAACACGCTTTTGCAAAAACAATCACGGATTTTGGGCAGATAGATTTTCTCTCTCACAACGCGGGATTTGCAGGCTCAACGGTTCCGGTAACTCAATATGATCCGAATGAATGGGAACGAATTGTTGACGTCAACCTCACCGGCACCTTCCGAGTTTGCCAAACAATCGTGCCAGTTATGAAAGCACAAGACTTTGGACGTATCATCAATATGGCCTCGCTTGCCGGCAAAGAGGGCACGCCAAACGCATCTGCATACAGTGCCGCAAAGGCTGGTGTAATCGGCTTTACGAAATCACTTGCCAAAGAGCTTGCGGAAACAAATATTCGAGTAAATTGCATCGCGCCTGCAGCGATAAAAACCGCAATTCTCGACCAGATGGCCCCTGACTTCGTGCAGGTGATGGTTGATAAATCGCCTATGAAACGCCTTGGCACACCGCAAGAAGCCGCCCGCATGGCGATGTGGTTGAGTTCGCAAGATTGCAGCTTTAATTCAGGTGCGGTTTTCGACCTTTCGGGCGGCCGGGCAACTTACTAGCTATCCGCCTAATGATTGTAAAACAAGCCCTTGAGTAATTGCTTACTGGCATCTTTTTGAGCTTTTTTGAACCTTTTTGGTTTGACCCTCCTTAAGCACCGGTAATTAGTGAGAAGATCGTCGATGCTTTTGGTGGCAAGCTCTTATTGTTGCAAAGCGCCTTTCGTCGGGGTACAACTTCGGATCGGCCCACGGCCGACGCCCTGAACCGTGCCGATGACCAATGCGATGTGTTCTGTCAGATCGATCATGGCTGCTCTTCCAGTCGTTTGCGCAGTTCGGTTTTCAGTACCTTGCCA
>JAAZZE010000090.1:225-8287 GCA_014239255.1 Gammaproteobacteria bacterium | reverse complement strand
AAATCAATACCCCGCACTTCCCTGGCGGTGCCCCAGAGCAGACCTAACGAGGGGGATTCTGCGAGCCCTGTCACCACGCTCGCGCCTTTGAGCTAAATCTTGAAACTATCCCGGGCACCATCCGAGCTGAACTCAATCCAAACACGTGAACGCGGTCCCTGCGGTGGCACAATTATGATCTAATGATTCCATACTAGGTATAGTAGGATGATTGTTTTTTCAGGATCAACCCGTACGAACCGAATGGCTCGCAGCACCTGAGCCCATCCTGACCCGGCACAATTTCAATGCAAGGAACTTGGTAATGAGCAAACTCCAGTCCGCTACTGATTTGCCAGACAAATACCTGTCAGCCTTAGCATCTGCTAACCTCCAGCCCCTGTGGCCGAGCCTTCGAACCCTTATTTCGCACGGTGCCCCGGCGCGAAGTTCGATCCCGATGCATTGGAACTATCCACAGGTCCGGGAACTGCTGATACAAGCTGGTGATCTGACGCCAATCGAAAAAGCAGAGCGGCGGGTGCTGGTACTGTGTAACCCTGGGTTGGGTATCGATAATCTGCAGGCAACTCCGTCGATCTACATCGGCTTGCAGCTCATCCTTCCTGGTGAGGACGCCCCCAATCACCGCCACTCGCCCAGCGCCATCAGGCTTATTGTCGAAGGCACTGGCGGCTTCACTACAGTCGAAGGCGAGCGTCTGCCGATGGAACCTGGAGATCTCATTCTGACCCCTTCGGGCCTGTGGCATGAGCACGGCCATACCGGCTCTGAGCCGGTGATCTGGATGGATGCACTGGATTTGCCGCTGATCTATTACCTGGAAACCTCCCAGGCACAGGAAGCGCCTCTGCAACATGCCCCAATCAGACCCGATTCGTCGCAGACCAAGTTCAGGCGGGCGGGGCTGTTGCCCTACAGCCAGTTACACGATCGCAACCCCTATCCCATGTTACGTTATCCCTGGAAAGAAGCCCGTGAAGCGCTGACCGAGCTGGCCGGCGCGACTGATCGGGATGCGTTGGTTCAGTTGGCCTATGTCAATCCGATCACTGGCGAGGAATGCCTGCCAATACTCGGGATTTCCGCATTGATGCTGAGACCGGGTGAGAGCGCTGATCTGGGCAGGCGAACCTGTTCAGCCGTGACCCACGTGATCGAAGGCATTGGCAGCAGCGAGATCGACGACAATGCTTTTAACTGGAACCCGCGTGATATAACTGTCATTCCACCACACGCCTCGTGCACGCTTCACAACCAGTCCTCATCCAAACCGGCATTCCTGTTAATGGTTGATGATGCACCGCTGCACCGCAAATTAGGGTTTTATCGCGAATACCGCTAGGGGCTTCGAGAAGCTAGCAATCAGTTCGGGCCCTTGGAGTCCTCATTTCTACTTTTTGTTTTTGGCGATCTGGTCAACTATCTCACGGCTGGATTGTACGAGCACTCCTAAGATATGCCTGGCTCATCTCAAACTGAATCGGTCTAACTTGATATCATGGCATGGCAATGCAGACCCCAATTAAAGAGAAAACCAACTCCAGCGCGAGGCAGATCTGGGTCGATGCGGATGCGTCCCCCAAAGTCATCAAAGAGATATTGTATAAAGCCTGCGAGAGGACCAAGACCAACATGATCTTGGTAGCAAATCAGCTACTGGAAACGCCACGATCCCGATATATTCGATCGGTCCAGGTTGCATCAGGATTTGATGTTGCAGATAACTACATCGTCGAAAATTCGAATAAAGGTGACATCGTCATAACAGCGGATATTCCTTTAGCCGCGGAGCTTGTTGCTAAGGACTGCGTTGTTCTGAATCCACGGGGTGAAAAATATACAATAGAAAATATTCGTCAAACACTCAATATGCGGGATTTTATGGACAGTCTGCGAAGCGCCGGAGTGCAAACAGGTGGACCGAATTCTTTCAGCAAAAGTGATCAAATGGCTTTCGCCAATAGCTTAGATCGCGTACTCGCCCAAGGCAGTTAATGCCCTAGGAAAAGACTTGATTCATTACACGGTAATAACAACAAGGAGTTCACATGACAACTAAGGTGTTTCGACTTTTACCGAACGGCGAACCTACTACCGGAATGCAACCATCCGATTTTACTGGTCAGGATGCTTTCACCACTGCTGATAAGCGGGAGGTAAACCACACTTTTTTCCAGACCGAAGATAGCTCGACTCTAAGTGGCGTTTGGGAATGCGCTCCGTGTCGCGAGGAAATCGATGCCTACCCCGTGCATGAGATGATGACGGTTCTGGCGGGGTCGGTCACCCTAACCAATGCCGATGGCTCGTCCGACACCTTTACCGCGGGTGATACGTTCTTTATCGCCAAGGGAACCTGGTGTATTTGGGAAATTACTGAAACCTTACGCAAGTATTACATGATCTGTGAATGATCTAGGCGTCTACAAATATCAGACAATGTCCTGCAGTCACTCTGCAATGACAGTAACCCGATTCAAGCCAATGCGTTGATCAATTCCAGCCCACCGGTCAACGTGTTCTGGACTGTAGCTTCTTTTTCTTCACGAAATGACACCCAACCCGCCTACTATCGGATAGTTCTTGCAAAGCGGGTGGGGATTTTTGACAGCCAGGCTGCATTGCTGGGCAACGATCAGCAAAGATGCACCCTGCAGGAAAATTAATAAGACTGGGTGGCTCACCCTTGAGTGTGATGGCTTTCCACGCCTTGGTGCCCGGTCGATCACTGGGTTATGCCTCCTGGCTATTCCAGCAAGCGACTTGAGCACTGTAAAAAGATAGCGTAAATGCAATATGCCGGTGGTCAACTGAAGATTACGTCATACCGGGGGCGGGATTCAGGCTTAGGCGAGGTGCTCGTCGTCATCGGTGCGGTGGGGCACGACATGACGGCACACCTTGAACAGAGCTTTGGCGATATCGGTGGGTCCCACGGCTAAGGCCAAAGACTTATCCTTTTGATGTCACCTTTATGCCAGGCACCTCTAATGCTCCCCAGCGTTACCCGGCGGTGGACATGATTCTAAGGGGTTAGAGGTTTCTCTGGTGGTAATCACTCCATCCGCAAGGATAGAAATGACGAGCACAACAAAGCAATCGGCAACTACGCCGCAATGCTAACTTAGGTATTTAGCGTACTCTTCAATATGCTTACTGAGGCTCATCGCGTGCTCGCGCACCAACCGCTCGGCCCCGTCGGCGTCACGTTGTTCCAAAGCTTCAATGATGCGCATATGATCGATCACTGATTGATCGGATCGATTATGTTCCTTTACCGCCTGAACACGTATTGATCGCATATGCAAAAACAGGTTACTGGCCATAGTCTGAATCAGGGCGCACTTGCTGAGCGCCATAATGGTTTTATGAAACTCAATATTGGTATCGGAATATTCATCGATGTGTGCCCGGGCCTCCTCTTTGCCATCAAAGCTCGAAAACATCTTGCGCAATTTGCTGATCTCTGTGTCGCTTGCATTCTGAGTCGCAAGGCGAGCTGCCATACTTTCCAGCGCAGCCCACACACAGACTACTTCCAGAATTTCCTTCTTGGTCTTACGTACAATATAAGTGCCACGCCGGGGCACGTTTTTGACCAACCCCTCCTGTTCCAGCCGCGATAAAGCCTCGCGCACTGGCGTACGGCTGACGCCAAGATCTTCTGCCAGTCTTCGTTCATCCAGTTTCGGGGGCTCAGGTGTAGAATAAATATCCATATTGGCAATTGCATCTTTCAGCATCGAATAAACCTGATCTTTGAGTATCTGGGTTGTGCCAATTGGGGCCAGCTTGATGTCACTCATAAGTTCGCCTGCAGACATATGATGCACATACCATATCTTTAAACTGCACCAACTTCCTTGAAAGATGCGATATCTTCGTCGCTGTATCCCAACACCTTGGACAATACTTCATCGGTATGCTCGCCAAGTAGGGGCGAGCGTGTCACGGTCACAGCGTTATCCGAAAGTTTTACGGGGCATCCAACCGAAAGGTACGGTCCACGCTCTGGATGATCGCATTCAACGATAGTGCCGGTTGCACGCAACGACGGCTCCTCAGCAAGCTCCTTCATCGAAAGAATCGGCCCGACCGGGATATTCAGCGGGTTACATATTTGCATAACTTCGTACTTGGTTTTGGTCATGGTCCAATCCTCAATCGTACCAAAGACTTCATTCAGGCGCGGTAAACGCGCGTCTGGTGTTGCGTAGTTTGGATCTTCCTTCCAGTCCGGCTTGTCAATGACGTCACATATATTTTTCCAAACGGCAGCCTGGGTAATGAAGTAGGTATAGGCGTCCGGGTCGGCTTCCCATCCCTTGCACTTCAGGATACGGCCTGGCTGCCCACCACCTGAGTCGTTACCAGCACGAGGCGTGGCCTCCCCAAATGGTACGTTCTCACCATGCTGCGAGTATTCCCTCAGGGGACCCGCCTTTAAGCGCTGCTGGTCACGTAATTTAACTCGACACAAGTTAATTACCCCATCTTGCATGGCAGCAAGCACACGCTGGCCACGGCCCGTTTTTTCCCGATGTAACAACGCCGCCAGAATACCAAATCCAAGATGCAAGCCGGTGCCAGAATCACCGATCTGGGCGCCAGTCACCATAGGCAAACCATCGTGAAATCCCGTGGTGGACGCGGACCCGCCCGCACACTGCGCCACATTTTCGTAAACCTTGCAATCCTCGTAAGGTCCCGGCCCGAAACCTTTAACTGAAGCCATGATCATGCGGGGATTAAGTTCTTGGATACGCGTCCAGCCAAACCCCATCCGGTCAAGCGCTCCTGGGGCAAAGTTTTCCACCAGTACATCACAGTTTTTTACCAGCCGCTCAAGCACCTCCTTACCTGCTTGGGTTTTGGAATTGAGAGTCAGGGACCGTTTATTGTGATTGAGCATAGTGAAATACAGGCTGTCAGCCCCTTCCACATCGACCAACTGCTTTCGTGTGGCATCACCAACACCAGGACGCTCCACCTTGATCACATCGGCACCCATCCAGGCAAGTAACTGAGTACAGGTAGGGCCAGACTGGACATGCGTGAAATCCAGGATTCTTATACCGTCGAGTGGTTGTGACATTGGTTCTCTCTTTTTATTAAGACTATCGAACTTGTAAATGAAAAGTTACTTGTACATGAATTGAGCTTTGGTGTCCGGCCCGTACTCATTAGTGTCTACCCAGACATTGACCGCGACGCGTTTGCCTGTCTTCGCAATCGCTTCCTGCGAATGCTGCAATGTACTCAAATACAAACGTTTGACGAAAAACACATGTTTAACAATTTTATCGTTCCCTGATTCCAGAATTTACTGGGATAGCATTTCGAGCATCAATTTGCCCATGTCCGATGGGTTTCGGGTCACGCCCACACCAGCCGCCTCAAGCGCTGCGATTTTCTCATCTGCAGTACCCTTGCCGCCGGCAATAATGGCACCGGCATGGCCCATGCGTTTGCCAGGGGGTGCCGTAACCCCGGCAATAAATCCGACCACCGGTTTAGTCATATTGTCAGCTATCCATTCCGCACAGGCTTCCTCATCGGTGCCACCGATTTCACCGCACATGACTACGCCATCAGTCTCGGGATCGTCGTTGAACATCTTCATGACATCAACATGTTTTAGACCGTTGACTGGATCCCCACCAATGCCCACACAGGTCGATTGACCCATACCCAGTTTGCTCAACTGATCCACGACTTCATAGGTCAACGTGCCCGACCGGGAAACCACTCCAATCCGTCCTTTCTTGTGGATATAACCTGGCATGATGCCGATTTTAAGCTCTTGAGGCGTAATAACACCCGGACAGTTGGGCCCTATCAAAATCGTGTTGGATCCGCGCATCCGATCACGGGTGCGAATCATATCCTTGACGGGAATGCCTTCGGTAATACAGATAACGACGTCCATTTCCGCATCGACAGCCTCGTCTATAGCAGCGGCGGCAAATGGCGGGGGCACGTAGTTAACCGCTACATTGCAACCGGTGGCCTGCTTAGCCTCTGCGACCGTATTGTAAACAGGTATCCCCTCTACTTCCTGCCCACCTTTCTTAGGGGTAACGCCAGCAACATAACAACTCTTGCCATTAGCGTAGGCGATGGAATGATGAGTATGAAACGTTCCGGTTTTGCCGGTAATCCCTTGGGTCACAACCCGAGAATTTTTATTGATGAGGATGGACATACTTTTACACCCCTGCTGCGGCCGCCACTTTCTCGGCTGCATCGGCCATGGTGGTAGCGCTAATCACTTCAATATCGGAATGGGCCAGAATTGCTCGACCCTCTTCCACGTTTGTGCCTTCCAAACGCACTACTAACGGCACCGATAATTGCACTTCTTTAGCTGCATTCACCAACCCCTCAGCAATAACATCGCAGCGCATGATGCCACCAAAAATATTTACCAAAATTGCCTTAAGATCCTCATTCTTGAGCATAATTTTGAACGCTTCGGTGACCTGCCCAGCTGTGGCGCCACCGCCTACATCAAGAAAATTAGCCGGCGATGCGCCGTACAACTTAATAATATCCATGGTCGCCATCGCCAGGCCGGCGCCGTTTACCAGACAGCCAATCGTACCATCGAGAGAAATATAATTAAGACCAAACTTAGAGGCTTCGATCTCATCCTCGTCTTCCTCATCCAGATCTCGCAACTCCTGCAGGTCTGGATGACGATACATGGCATTGTCGTCAAAATTAATCTTGGCATCCAACGCCATGATGCGCGAATCCTTGGTAACAATCAGAGGATTGATCTCTGCAAGTGAAGCGTCCTTATCCCAAAAGGCCTGATACAAGCCTTGAAACATTTTCCCACTTTCTGCATGCAAAGTAGCTGGAATCCCAATAGCGCCAGCCAACGATTGGGCATCATTCAGGGTTAGTCCTATGCCCGGATCGACTATAACCTTATGAATTTTTTCGGGGGTCGTAGCAGCAACGGTTTCAATTTCAGTTCCTCCTTCAGAACTTGCCATAAAAACCACCTTTTGCGAAACTCGGTCAACCACTATTCCGATATACAGCTCATCCTTGATCGGTACACCCTCTTCGACCAATAACCGTTTAACCTTGGTGCCGTCAGCCCCGGTCTGATGAGTGACTAGAGTCATGCCAAGAATAGCCTCGGCGTGACTACGAACTTCGGCAATACTGTCAGCAAGTTTCACCCCGCCGCCCTTGCCACGGCCACCGGCATGAATCTGAGCTTTAACCACCCAGTTACTCCCGCCAAGTTCCTGTGCGACAGCAACGGCTTCGTCAACACTGAAACAGACGTGGCCTTTTGGAACCACCACACTGTACTGTTTGAGAATATCTTTGGCTTGATATTCATGAACCTTCATTATTTACGTGCTCCAATACCGATGTTTGGTATATTGTATACAAGTTATCATCGTTAGCCTAGTTATCGCCTCTGAGGCCGGGCTTGTGATGGGAAAGGTCCTCTTCCAAAGGCCATGTTAGATTTTCGTTCAGCAAGTTTGTCCTTGTATGGGCTATCTCGAGGCTACGCAGTTCAAAAACCCAAAAGGCCAGACAGGGTGATTCTCTCGCTAAACCGGCCCCAATAAGGGATGATCGGCACTGCCTCGTTCCCAACACACATCCCAACGACTCTTCAGATGCTTTACAACGGACCATGCTGGTTTTTTTACCAAAGAAGTCAATGCACTTTGGAAATCGCGGAAACACGGCGTAAGTACTACCCGATTACAAAATGACGGCTTATATGACCTTTCCTCATAGTCTGGTGATTATCAGCACTCTCCTTATGTTGTGGGGAGGGTATGCCTATTTTCGCGACACCCTAGCAGGCAGAACCAAGCCCAACCGAGTTTCCTGGTTTCTCTGGGCCTTAGCCCCTCTAGTCAGCCTCGGTGCGGCTTTTTCAGTAGACGCAGATATCTGGGCTTCAGTCAGGGTGCTGGTTGGTGGTGTGGTGCCCGGAGTGATATTTCTGGGTTCCTTTTTCAACAGAAAAAGCTATTGGAAACTCACCCGGTTTTACTGGTTTTGCGGGAGCCTGTCT
>JAAZZE010000090.1:0-215 GCA_014239255.1 Gammaproteobacteria bacterium | reverse complement strand
TCTGGCAGCTCGCCAGCTCTCCCCTCATCGCAGTTTTGCTTGCGGCTGCGGCGAATACTTTTGCTTTAATTCCTACATTCATCAAGGCATGGAATTTTCCAGAAACCGAGACCCGATTGATTTATATCAATAGTTTCTTAAGTGCTGTTTTAATCATCCCAGCGATCCCAGTCTGGAACATTGCTAATTCGGCGTTCCAGATTAGCTTAATGTTA
>JAAZZE010000008.1 GCA_014239255.1 Gammaproteobacteria bacterium | reverse complement strand
CGTGGTGCACTGCTTTTATAGTCGCAGATCAAGTGGCGATCTCGTTGGCCAGGTGTTGTCGAGATTCTACTGGGCCCCAGGCGTTGTGGGGATTGGCCAGGAGATTGGGTAGATTATCTGCGTGCAAGGGGTGATCATCATCAGGCGGTTTATTTGTCAGTGCATCGATTTGGGTTCTGCTGATCTCCCTAGCTCGCAGCGCGCCAGCCAGGTCAGCCTCATTGACGATGACGTCGCACACAATACTCAGCTCGTCTCTTGTCCGTAGCGCAGGCGCTGCAACGCCCGACGTGCGCGTTTGTCTGGGCGCCCCTTGCTTGTGTGCACGGGGTGGGGCTGTAGGCGCAACTGGTATGCCATGGTCAGTCGGTTCTCACGACTTTGTGTATTTTCGAGGTAGGCGTTTGTGGCCTCGAGGGCTGAGACCCGTTTTTCAATCAGCCTACGAACCTCAACATGGTAGACGAAGGCTTCGCGGCGTACACGCAAGTTATCGCCCACGCGAATAGTATTTGCTGGTCGAATGCGACGTTCATTGAGTAGTATGTGACCTGCCCGAATCGCAACGACCGCGCTCCGGCGGGTCTTGAAGAATCGTGTTGCCCAGAGCCAGCGGTCAATACGCACGCCGTTGTCGTGTTCCATGCCAGACACCCCCGCGGGACCATTATACGGTGGAACGGTAAGCCGGTTTTGTGACAGAGGATGTTAAAATCATCGCGATTTACAGTTGGAGTGATTTCTTGAGATTGGCCGCACGCTTAGTTTTGATTGTTGGCCTGTTGGCCACCTTGCCTGCGAGAGCGCTCGGACCCATCGATGGTGAGGTCGGCATCCTGACTTGGGTTGCCGATACTGATAATTACACTGATGCTTCAATTGATACCGCATCTATCGGCGGTTACGCTGAGCTGTGGCTGGATCAGCGCTGGGGGTTTCGCACCGCGTCGTATCGGGTCAGCGAGGATGCCGTCAGCATGGCGCCGGACGAGCAGACCGTGGTCGATCTGAAATACCGTCTTATCAGCCCAGCCGATAACAATTATGTTGCCCTCGGGCTTGGGTGGGAACAGGATCGATTTGGCGCCGAAGGCGACACTTCCGCTGCCCGTGTGGTAATCGACAGTCGCATCGGCGTACTGGGAGCGCTTTCCCTCTACGGTGCGGCCGGTTGGGCGCCGCAAATGGGGGATCTCGGATTACGCGAGGACCTTTCTTCAATATCAGTTGAAACCGGGCTTGTGCTCCATCCCTTACCTTTTGTATCTCTGCGCTTGGCTTGGCGTTATCACATCACCGATTACACAGGCAGCATTACCGGCACTTCTATGCGTGAATCCAGTTATGGGGTGGTTTTAGGCGGTGGCATTCACTGGTGATATCAGTCAAGACGATAATCGACCGGCTTGATCGCCACCAGCCGGAACTTGTCGATAGTCCGCCACCCTGCCAGGCAGAGGTTGCGCTTATCTTGGGTGCCGTACCTTCAGCAAAGGATCCTCAGATGATTTTTATCCAGCGATCAGTTTATGCTGGCGACCCTTGGTCTGGTCAGATGGCTTTCCCTGGTGGCCGCCGAGAGGAAATTGATCTTCATGCCGGAGACGCGGCGCGCCGCGAGACGCTCGAGGAGATCGGCCTGGAGTTGGGACAGCATCAGTTGGTGGGCCGCCTGGGAGACCTGCGGGGTCGGCATGGTGGCCAGTCGCAGGACCTGCTGATTTCCTGCTTTGTCTTCGCGGTAGACAAGGTACCCGCGCTGACCCCCAATCATGAAGTTTCACAGGTAGTCTCGGTGCCTCTGTCGTGTTTGTTGGATCCGAGCCTGCAAACCCAGATTCGATATGAACGGGCTGGTGGCCAGCGTTTCCCCGGTATATTTGTCGGCCAGGAAGATGAGCGCGTGATCTGGGGCTTGACCTACCGGTTCTTGGTGCAATTGTTTTCCCTGCTGGGACATACTTTACCGACTGACTGACAATAGACCGCACAGTTGCGGGTTAAAACAAATAAATTTTAAGGTGACGTTAATGAAAAGAGCCGATGACAGGGGCACCGACGAACTAAGGCCAGTCAGGTTCACACGGTCTTTTAGCCGTCATGCCGAGGGCTCAGTGCTGGTTGAATTTGGCCATACGCGCGTATTGTGTATGGCCAGTGTGGAAAAGCGAGTGCCACGTTTTCTGCGTGGGTCAGAACAGGGTTGGGTGACCGCAGAATACGGCATGCTGCCGCGGGCGACCGGTGAACGAATGTCCCGCGAAGCGGCTCGGGGAAAGCAGGGTGGGCGGACCCTTGAAATTCAGCGCCTTATCGGTCGTTCCTTGCGCGCATCGTTGGATCTGGGTGCGCTGGGTGAGCGCACCATCACGCTGGATTGCGATGTGTTGCAGGCTGATGGCGGCACGCGCACAGCGTCAATCACCGGTGCCTGGGTGGCGCTCGCAGACGCTTTGGACGGCTTGGAACGCGACGGCGCGCTAAAAAAACCGGTGTCCTTGCAGCAGGTGGCTTCGGTCTCGGTTGGATTGCACGATGACGTGGCCTTACTGGATTTAGACTACGTTGAGGATAGCAGTGCTGATACCGACATGAACTTTGTCATGAATGACGCAGGGTGTTTTATCGAAGTGCAGGGAACGGCCGAGCACGAGCCCTTCAGTGAAGCACAGATGCAGGCCATGACTACTTTGGCAAAAAAGGGCATCGATGAACTGATGCTGTTGCAGCGAGTTGCCCGTGAGACTCCTCTGCCGTGAAGCAGGAGATCGTGCTGGCTTCGGATAACGCCGGCAAACTAAAGGAGATTAACGCACTGTTGCATGCCAGCGATTTTGTTGTGGTTGGACAGGCGTCCTTAGGTGTTCCTGGGGCAGATGAGACGGGCGACACTTTTATCGAGAACGCGATCCTCAAAGCACGCAATGCGTCCCAGTATACCGGCCGACCCGCCCTGGCTGACGACTCAGGATTAGAAGTAGACGCGCTCGATGGTGCGCCGGGAGTACATTCGGCCCGTTTTGCTGGAAGTGACGCCACCGATGCCCATAACCTAGCGAAATTGCTCAGCGCACTAGATGGGGTGCCACGCGAGCAGCGGGGAGCTCGATTCCAGTGCGTGATGGTCTATCTGCGTCAGGCGGATGATGCCACACCATTGGTTTGTCAGGGGACCTGGGAGGGGAGTATCGTAGAGCAGGGCCGCGGTGATAATGGTTTCGGCTACGACCCGGTATTCTGGGTAACCCAGGAAAACCAAACCGCAGCTGAACTCGACAGTGATCTGAAAAATAGATTGAGCCATCGTGGACAGGCGCTGCGAGCAATGATTGCGCACCTGGCGCAGATTTGCTGGTAACCCTCATGAACACAACCTGAAGACATATGCGATGAAACAGCTGGTACTGGTCCGACATGGGCAGAGCACCTGGAATCTGCAGAACCGTTTTACCGGCTGGGTCGACGTAGACCTATCTGAACGAGGGGTCAATGAAGCGCGGGATGCGGGGCGCACCCTGAAGGCGCAGGGTTATCGTTTCGACCTCGCGATGACCTCTTTCCTGCAACGTTCGATCCACACTCTGGATCTGATTCTGGAAGAAATGGGCCAGATGTCCCTGCCGGTGCAGCGTGACTGGCGTCTAAATGAGCGCCACTATGGGGCTTTGCAGGGCTTGGACAAAAAGGAAACCGCAGCTCGCCACGGTGATGAGCAGGTACTCAAGTGGCGCCGTGGGTATGCTGTGCGCCCACCCGCACTCGAAGTCGACGACCCATCACATCCGGCCAACGATCCGCGTTACAACGGTATCGATGGCCTGCCCGCCACCGAGTCGTTGGCAGATACGCTAGTGCGGGTGACAAAGTGGTGGCACGAGCAACTGGTGCCGCACCTGGAATCAGATCGCAAAGTACTGGTGGTGGCCCATGGCAACAGCTTGCGAGCTATGGCCAAGTTTCTCGATGACCTCAGTGAAGATGAGATTATGCAGTACAACATCCCTACTGGGTTTCCGCTGGTCTATCACTTTAACGATGACCTGAGTGTCGCAGGCCATGAGTACCTTGCTGATGCAGCGGCGCTCGAAGCGGCGGTTAGCGAAGTTAAAAGCCAGGCTTCCTCAAAACCCTGAGTCGGTATCATGGGCGCGGATCGCTCAGTCTCGACGGAGGCGTTCGGACAGTGCGATCGGGTTGGGGTAGCGAAACACCACCACGGTTGACGAGATCACGAAAGTGATCAGTGTGGCCAGTTGTACCAAGGCCCCGGCCTTGGTACTCATCACCTGCACTTGTAGTGCCACAGCCACGAGCAGTAAAGAGAATTCACTCATCTGTCCCAGCCGTACACCAGCTTCGCCGGCCAGTATGCGACTCTCGCCAAAGTTTCTGAAAAGTATCCGGTAGGTCAGTGGCTTAACCAGCACCACGGCCAGCGCCAACAACAGCGCGCCAGGCCAGACGTCGCCCGCACTGCTCATGTTAAAACCAGCGCCGAGGGCAAAAAAGAACATCACCAGGAAGAAATCGCGTAGCGGACGCAAACTATCGGCGATGAACGGCGCAATGGGACTGTTAGCTAGGGTTATACCGCCGATAAAAGCACCCACCTCGTAAGAAAGCCCGAGGCTTTGAGCCAGCTGGGCAAATCCCAGACACCAGCCCAGCGCCAGCAGAAAAACATATTCGCCAACCTTGTCAAAACGATGGAACAGGGGTCGTAGTACCACTCGTTCTGCGAGTAGTCCGCCGAGGAAAAGCGCTGGCAGGCCAGCGAATTGAACGGCGTTTTGTAGCCACGATACTTCTCCACCGGCTATTGCATGAAGATACAGTAACGCAACGATGGCCAGCAGATCCTGCAGCAGCAGAATGCTGATGATGACTTCGCCGGTGTGGCGATGGTGAAGCACCGTAGCGGGCAGCAGTTTCAGGCTGATGATGGTGCTCGACAAGGTGGTGGCAATGCCGACCAGCAGGCAGTCAGACTGGGAAAGTCCGACTGCCGCGGCAATACCGTAACCCAGGAGTGCAAACACCAGTGTGCTTGCGAGCGTCACACCAATTGCTTCGCGCATCAGCTCCAGTAGTTTGCGTGGGCACATGTCTATACCCAATAGAAACAGCAGAAAAATTATGCCCACATGGGCGATATCCTCGATCAGATGAGGATCATCGACAAGGCCGAACGCAGATGGGCCGCACAGCACCCCCAGCGCGATATAGGCGATCAGCAGCGACTGGCGTGCATACAGCGCGACGGTGGCTAACAGGGCTGCGCCTGTGAAGATCAGGAAGACCGAAAAAAGAACTGATTCACCAATCACGGTTTGCAGGACCCGCCAATCACCATGTGTTCAGGCAGGAAGGTAATCCGGTGTTCCGCCGTCTTTCCACTTGATACTGCAGCCGACACTGGGGATTTGCTCATCTGCGATGGCAGTACCCGCAAGAACCGCATCAGCGGCATTACGCAGGTCGGCTCCTGTAACCGGCTCATTGCTCTTGGGTCGACTGGCATCGAACTGGCCACGATAGGCCAGGCGCATCTCTTTATCAAACAGAAAAAAATCCGGCGTGCAAACCGCCCGGTAGGCTTTAGCCACCGACTGGTCTTCATCATAAAGATAGGGAAAGAAAAAGCCATGACGAACGGCTTCCTCAGACATTTTCGCCGGGGAATCATCCGGGTAGTTATCGGCATCATTCGCACTGATCGCCACTAGCGCCAGTCCACGAGGTGCATAGTCTTTGGCAAACTGCACCAACGCCTCGCGGATATGAATCACATAAGGACAGTGATTGCAAATAAAGGCAATCAGCAAAGCCGAGTTACTGGCGTAATCGGACAGCGAAACCGTTTTCTCCCCAGCTGCGGGATTCGTGTCAGGCAGGGAAAAAGTGGGGGCTGGTGAGCCCAGGGGCCCCATAGTGGATGCGGTGCTGACCATAGAAAAGGCTTCTAAATAGGTGGAAGTTATTTAAATTTTAGCATGTGCCGGCGGGGCCTCATGCTGGCCCCAAACCCAGACTTAGCCGATTATCGCTACAATAATCGACCGATCTTGAATCCAGCGGTGCAAGTTTTGCCTCCAAAGAAAACACTGACCCATGTTAACGAGCGCGGCGAAGCCCACATGGTGGATGTGGGAGAGAAAAAGGTAACCGCTCGTCGCGCTGTCGCCCAGGGCAGCATCTGCATGGAGCGAGCTACGCTGAGCCTGATTACCGAGGGCGGGCATCCTAAGGGAGACGTGCTTGCAGTAGCTCGCGTCGCCGCGATTATGGCAACCAAGCGCACCTCCGAGATTATCCCGCTCTGTCACCCGCTTTTTTTAACGAAAGTGGATGTGATCTTCGAGATAGACAGTAATGCCCAGTGCGTGCACTGCACGGTCACGACCGAGACTCGTGAGCGCACGGGTGTCGAGATGGAAGCCTTGACCGGCGTCAGTGCTGGGTTACTTACAGTGTACGACATGTGCAAGGCGGTAGATCGGGGCATGAGCATTACTGACGTTCAGCTGCTGGAAAAATCTGGTGGCCGATCCGGTGACTGGAAGCGAAAGACATGAATCCGCCGAGCCAAGTGACACGCCAACCCAGTTGCGACGATGAATACAATCCGGCCTTGCTGTCAGTGGACGGCGCGCTTAAGCGCATCGCTGAGACAATTACCCCGGTTATCGATGTAGAGGTCGTTGCGCTGCGCCAGACGCTCGACCGGATTCTTGCTGCCGATGTGCACTCTCCGATTGAGGTACCTAACCATACCAACTCGGCTATGGACGGTTATGCGCTGCGTTTTGCAGATTTAGACAAAACATCACTGCAGATGATTGGCACGGCATGGGCGGGCAGGGCCTTCAACGGCTCGGTTGGCCCAGGCGAGAGTGTGCGCATCATGACCGGTGCGGTGTTGCCCGACGGCGCCGACACAGTGGTCATGCAGGAGCATGTCGAGCGCGATGGCGACGTGATCCGGGTGGCGGGTGGTCAGCGTGAAGGGCAACATGTACGACACGCCGGGGAAGACCTGGCACGCGGTGGTACTGCGCTTGGTGCTGGACGCCGGCTGCTGGCAGCGGATATCGGCATGGTGGCATCGCTGGGCGTTAGTGAACTTCCAGTATTGCGCCAACCGCAGGTGGCTTTTTTCTCCAATGGCGATGAGTTACGTTCGATTGGCCAGCCGCTGGCGTTGGGAGAGGTCTACGATTCCAACCGTTATACCTTGCACGGTATGCTGACCCGCTCCGGCGTTGCTTTCAATGACCTTGGCGTAGTGCCGGATGATCGGAAACAGATACGGGAGACTTTCCTACGCGCTGCCAACATGGCCGATGTGGTCATCACCTCTGCCGGTGCTTCAGTCGGCGACGCGGATTACGTTAAGGAAGTTCTCGACGAGATCGGCGAAGTTAATTTCTGGAAGATCGCAATGAAGCCGGGTCGGCCACTTTCATTTGGGCGAATCGGTAAGAGTCTTTTTTTCGGTTTGCCGGGTAATCCAGTTTCGGTCATGGTGACCTTCTATCAGTTCGTGCTTCCAGCGCTTAAGCATCTGTCTGGCGAGATTGCCTGGCAGCCACTGCGGCTTAGGGCTCGAACGACTGATCGACTGAAAAAACGCCCCGGTCGTACCGAATTCCAACGCGGTTTCCTGTCGCAGGATGAAAGCGGCGCCCTGGTAGTTGCAACGACAGGCGAGCAGGGCTCGGGTATTTTGAGTTCGATGAGTCAGGCCAATTGTTTTGTCATCCTGCCCCTCGAGAGCGCCGGTGCGCAACCGGGCGACTCTGTGATTGTCGAGCCGTTTGCCGGGCTGGTATAACTTTTACTTGCCAAAAAGCCCTATGGCTAAGTGGCCTCGTAAGGTTTCGGTGGCTGTAACGAGCTTGCCCTATGTTGTTGCAAAGCTTTGCCGTGTTTCTCACTCTGGAAGGCGACGGCGCGTTCCAGAGTGCCTGTATTGGCTTCAGTACCTGACAGGGTGGGCCACCTTGGCCAA
This sequence comes from Gammaproteobacteria bacterium, assembly GCA_014239255.1. Taxonomy (GTDB): domain Bacteria; phylum Pseudomonadota; class Gammaproteobacteria; order Arenicellales; family UBA868; genus UBA868. Next base: position 51,866 of record JAAZZE010000008.1, on the reverse strand, counting down.
AACGCCAATGAGTGCTGGTCGGTGATTTTCAAACGATAATTGCTGAGCCCAGATTGGTTTTTTGTAAGAGCAGGTTATAGTGCAAGACCCCCAACCGAATTGGCCGACCATGCTGACCAAGACAAAAATTGATCATCCCAACGCTTGGACTACTGATTCCGTTTGCTCTAAATCTGATGTCGCCTATTCGCTGAGCAAGACGGAACTGGCCGACCTTGACCAGGCCTTATGCGCTGTCAAGGAGTGTGGCCTGGATCTTGAAAAAATTACTGCGCGGGATTTTCCTCTGACTGTGTTAAGCCCTGCTCTAACGCAGTGGCTGCATGAAATCCAGGAAAGAAAAGGTTTGATTTTGTTGAGCGGGTTTCCTGCCGATCGTTACTCGAAGGAGGATTGTGGACTCATCTTCTGGGGGATTGGTGCACATATGGGAGAAGCCCAGTCGCAAAGCCTGGCTGGGGATCGACTGGGACACGTCGTGAACCTTGGTGGCAAGAACGCCCGCTACCGTGCCTACCAGAACAGCACCGAGTTGGCTTTGCATACGGATGCGACCGATATCGTTGGGATGATGTGCCTCACACCCGCCAAGGAAGGTGGGTTGAGCGGCTATGCCGCGGCTGCTGCAATCTATAACGAGCTCGTGGAAAATTACCCGGACGCTTTAGTTACGCTGTGTGAAGGGTTTCACTACCATCTGTTTGGTGAGCAGGCAGAGGGTGAATCGCCGATCACGGAACAAAAGGTACCCGTATTTTCAATGAAGGATGGCTATCTCAGCATCAGCTACCTGAGAAGTTATATTGAAATGGCTTTTGCGGAGATGGGTAAAGAGAAAACCCCAGCCGAACAGGGCGCATTGGATACCCTGGACAAGGTGGCGCACGGTCCCCGGTGTTATCAGCAGTTCATGCTAGCACCAGGAGATATTTTGCTGTTCAATAACTACACGGTTTTGCATAACCGAACAGCGTTTGCAGACGATGATGATCCTGACAAGCGACGTCATATGCTGCGACTGTGGTTAAGAGCACATAAACCGCGCCCCATCGTGGATGACATCTCGGCGTTTGGCAAGCGCGCCGGGATTGCTAAACAGACGGGTCGAACCAGTGTTTATCAAGGCGCACTGGAGTATGAAGAATATGCGGTGCCTAAAACCTAGCCGGTTGTGGCTGATCTATAACGGCGTTTTGTCCTAAAGTTTTCTTTTCCGCGGTGAGATCGAGCGGCGGCAGTGGTGACCGGGCAGCATTGATGAAAAGTGACGTTCAAAGATGGCAAGCGAAGTATCTTGGTGCTGAGTTGGCGCCCATGTTGCGTGTCGATCCATTGCTTGCAAGGTATATCGATACCCGGGTTGATCGAAGCCGAGCTCTGGATATCGCGGCGGGCACTTGTCACGCCAGCGTGTATCTGGCGCAGCAGGGTTTTCAGGTTACAGCGCTCGACTGCAGTGCCGCTGGTTTGGCTCTGGGTCGGCGCCTTGCAAAGCGCGAAGGCGTGGCAATCCAACTCTGTGAGCTTGATCTGGATAATGCCGTTCTGCCCAAAGGGCTCTGGGCTGTGATCTGCTGTTTTCGTTATCTCAACCGCAGATTGTTTGTGCAGATGGCAAAGGTATTAGCGCCTGGCGGCATTTTGATTTTCAAGACTTTCAATGTGCATCATCTCGTCAAAGCGCCAAGTTTTAGCCCGGAATATGTACTGCAACCCGGTGAACTGGCTTCGGCCTTTTTAATGCTCGATACGATTGAACTGGCTGATGGCGATGACCCGCAAGAGAACATATCGTGGATCGTGGCCCGCCGTCCACACTGATCAACGCTACGACAAGCTGACAAAGCGTTTTATCAACCGGCGGTATTTTTCTCGACCCAGCGCTCTCCCGAGGCGAGGATTTCTTTTTTCCAAAAAGGCGCGGTCGATTTCAGCGCCTCCATAATCTCACGGCAGGCATCAAAAGCGGCCTTTCGGTGTGCTGAGAAAGTGGCAACCAGGACAATATCCTCACCGGGTTTGAGTTCACCGACGCGGTGGATGACCAGTGCATCGTCAAGATTGTGTGCAGATATGGATTGGTTCACCAGAGCCTGTAACTGTTTTTCGGTCATGCCAGGATAGTGCTCCAGCACCATCGCTTGTACATCATCCCCCTCATTAAAATCGCGCATGGTGCCTACAAAAACAGCGCTGGCGCCACTTTTGCCTATCGCAAGGTGGCTGGAGCGATAATCGGCCACGGCCTGCCAGGGATCGAAGGGATGTTCGAAAACCTCAATGGTCATCGCTACCTCAGCCGCCGGTCACAGGCGGAAAAAATGCCACCTCGTCGCCGTCAGCCACTGTCCGGTCCAGCGCAGCGTACTCTTTATTAATGGCGACCAGCATTTCTTCATCGGCTTCTTGCCCACTGGCCGATGTCCAGACATCACGGGCGGTTGTTATGCCTTGCGCATCTATCTCTAGGGCAGCGCTGCCAATGCGCTCTTTCAGGCTGGCGAAGAATCGGACGTTGATGCTCATGAATGGAACGGGGTATTAAGGAAATCAAGGTGATGGCAACCCTATAATAGGGCGAGACCTATTTAGCCACAAGCGAAGGTGTTGCCCATGTCCAGTAAAGCCCGTGAATTTGTTCCGGTTCCCATCGCAGTGATGACAGTATCGGATTCGCGTACTGAAGCTGATGATAAGTCGGGCAAGTTGTTAGTCGAACGCCTGACGGGCGTAGGCCACCGGATTGTCGAGAAAGTTATCGTACCCGACGATATCTTCCAGATTCGTTCTGTCGTGTCACGCTGGATCGCTGATACTGAGGTTCAGGTGGTACTGACCACCGGAGGCACCGGCGTGACGGGCTTTGATGGAACCCCGGAGGCAGTGACACCGTTGCTGGAAAAAGAGCTCGATGGCTTTGGTGAAATCTTTCGGGCTGTATCCTACGAGGAAATCGGCACATCGTCATTGCAGTCACGCGCTGTGGCTGGGGTTGCGAACGGCACCTATCTTTTCTGCCTGCCAGGATCCTCCGGTGCCTGTGCGACCGCCTGGGACAAGCTATTGGTACACCAGTTGGATTACCGAACCCGACCGTGCAATCTAGTTGAACTGATGCCTAGATTGCTGGAACACCGACAGGCTTGATCATTTCCATTCCGTTGTCGCGAGCCTATAAGGTACTGTAATTTCGATTTAATTTCTACTGCGTAATTGCATTGCAATTATCGTTACTACATTTTGTTTGATGATGATGTTCTATCTGTTTCTACCCTACCCTTTAATGACCTAATTTGTCTGAATGTCTGAATGTGTTTGCGTACTATATTCAGACACGCTATATGGTCGAACAGCGTCAACAGGACAGGACAGACCCCCACCCGACCCCATCATCGATGTATCGTATTACGTTATATCTCTTCCACTCACCATCGGAAGATTTTGAGCATTTCAAAAAAAGGAGGAGAAAAAATATAAGGCGGTAGTACTAGTTCTGTTAGTTTTATACATATTCGTCCACAAGAATATTTGACCTCAGTTAAACTTTTAAAAGAGTAATGGAAAACAGCGAGGATCAAAGGATGACTGGGAACACGTTGCGTCCTGAACTTGGCGATTACCTCATAGCCCAAGCCAGAAACAACCACTGGAGTAATAATCGCCTGCATTCAGCATGTTTGCACCTGCCTGCCTCGGAGTACTACGCTAACCGCCCTAGCTTTTTCGGCTCAATTCACATCCACCTCGATCACATCGTTTTCGTAGATTGGCTCTACTTAGAACGCTTAACAGGAGAGCAGTACCTGCCCGGCAAGGTTGGGAACGAATTGCACAGCGAACTCGCTTCAATAGTGGAGGATCAGGTGACTGCCGATAGAACGCTGATCGAATACTGCGAGACTGTGACGCCCGAAACCCTTTCCTCAACGGTGTCGTTCAAACTTTTAGACGGTACACAGTACACGGAGGCTGTCTGGAGCGTGCTTGCGCATTTGTTCACGCACCAGATTCACCATCGTGCTCAGGTGCACGACATGCTTTCGGCAACGTCAGTGGCGCCGCCGCAGCTTGACGAGTTTTTCCTCAGCTCCGATTTGCCACTTCGTGAGGCCGAGTTAAAAACTTTGAACCTGCCCATTGGGTAACGTGATTTTTCGTCTCGTAAACTCAACTAGGTCCGGATGGGCTAAAAAGAGCATTCCAAAATTTTGGGGTTGGGAAAAATTGGGGGGGGTAAAAATAAAAGATGGTGGGCGATGATCTGATATGAGTCATCGTATGGGTGAGTAATTCTGGTTGGTGACCAGCACTGTGAGCAGAGTAGCTTATGCTCTGTAAGTCTTGCGCTATGCGTGTAAAGGACTATTACTCCCCATTTCCACCATCCTCATAAACTCCGTTTTCCCACCTAGAATGTCTATAGTTGAATTTACCCGCCTATAGAGAGTATCGACAGTTAAGGATTAATGCTCCCTTATAGAAGAGGGTAGATCTGAATAAATCGTCCTTATAGGGAACCTCCTATAAATCGGGAGTGTGAGGACATCAGATCTGTGATTAATGCTTCCTTACGGTAGGGGTAGCCAGTACAGGGATAGTGCTTGTAGAGGGTTATCGTAAGAACCTCTACAGGTGAATTCTTGAGCCTATAGAGACTATCGCAACATAGCCTCTCATAAGACTCAAATCTGAATCGTTAAACACTTTTAACCAGACCCGTAGCGGCCCCTCAACAGGCCGCGAAGGGTCATCTATGCCATTTCGGCAAGGAAATTTGAGATGAATCAAAAAAAGAAACTGGTCCAAACTGGACTGAAGATTGATGTAAAGCCCATCAGTGATCGGGGTATGACTGAAGAAGAGTACAGAGCAAAGGTTGCTGAGATTCAGAAGCAACACAAAACACAAGAAGCTCTCAACAAAGTAGCGGAGCAACACTTGGCACAGCGTAAACCTCGTGGACCAGTGCAACGTCCACAGCAACGTAGGTCAGTACCACGCTATGTCCAACCTATGCGGGGCTTACTTGCACCTGACCCCAGAACATCACCCTTTATGGGATTGCTGGCTATTCCTGTTACAGGAGAGAGAAAGTAATGACCAGACAGAAAGCCATAGAAGCTATGTGCCGAGAATGTTGCTTTGATGAACTGGATGACGGTACTTGGCGAATGCAAGTAGAGCGTTGCGAATTAAGCGATTGCCCCCTGTATCAGTACTGTCCTGTCTCCCGCTCAAATAACCTCGATGTGGCTTCATGGCGTAAATCATGGAAGCGTAAATCCTCAATACCGCATTGTTCCTTGAGTCTTGTAAACCTGTTCCACTCAGTCCACCTGTTGACATCAAATATTGGTCGATCAGACAGTTGAATTACATTGCCAGACGCTCCTATTTGGTCTGTAAGGGCTTTTAATGCCCTTTTGGACAATGGGATTGTTCTGGGCCTGTCGGTCTTAGTTTCAGGGATTTGAAGCGTTTGATTCTGAGCATTAATATCACTTTTCTTGATGCTATAAATCTCCCCCTGACGCATTGCTGTTTCTATCGCTACGATAATTTGGCGTTTTAGACATGGATATGCCTCACTCAAAAGTAATTCTTCTTCCCCATGTTGCAATCGCCTGTCCCGTGGAACATCTGCGTTCTTAAATCTGATCCGTGATACAGGATTTAGATCAAGTGGAACATCCCATTCCATGACAGCGGTGTTGATTGCTGATGATAAGACCGACAGATCACGCTTTACTGTCAGTGGCGCAACCTTGAGTACCCGTTTATCACGGTACTTTGCAAGATGCGCTGGTGTTAAGTCAGCCAGTGGTAAGTCTTTAAAGTATCTCTTGAGTAACCGTACTCGCCACTTGTGGGAATCACCACCATTCTTCAAGGTTGGTAGATACTCGTTCTCGTACTTCTGCATCAGTTCGCCCACAGTCAAAGAACTGCGTGGCGCATAATCGCCGCGCTCCATTGCGATCTCTGTGGATTTAATGAACCGCTTGGCTACTTCACGGCTGGTAAAGGTGGCGGTTACTGGCGCGTAACCTTTGCGTCTAACATTGGCCTGATAACGGCCTTCTCGTACTCGGATGCTTCCCATATTCTTCTCCCAAGTGTGTACACAATTGAGACAAGAACATGAAGTACATCAAATATAACTTGAGATAGCGCCTGTGCTACGGCCTGGGACAAGTTGTTGCAGTTCCAGCTGGATTACCGAACCCGACCGTGTAACCTGGTTGAGCTGATGCCACGCCTGCTGGAACACTGCTAGAGACCCAGGAATCTTCGCCAAGTCAGCATCGGCCGATCAGCAGAACACCCATGGCTTTCCGACAATTGATGCGCGGAAAGTCCCGACAAGAACAATACGGGACGCTCTGGTGGATTGCCCATGCGCTTGTTCAACTGGATAGTGAAGCCTGTTAGAGAGCCCAGGCCTATCTATGACTGATTCCACTGAACCTTCTTCAGCGATGCCACGCGCTGCTCGTCGACGTAAAGGTCGTACAACCGCGCCGGCACGTGGGCTGGTCCAGTTACCCTGGGGCCAACCACAATACCTCGATACCCCGATTGAGCCTTTGGATGCTGAGGGTATCGACAAAATTCATAACGCGGCGATGCATATCCTCGAGGAGATTGGCATCGATTTTTTGCACGATGATGCCCGGGAAATTCTCGCCCAGTCAGGCTGTGACGTAAAAAAGGATTCTGTAACCGTGCGCATGGATCGTGCCCTGGTGATGGAGCAAGTGGCCAAGGCGCCGAAGCGCATCGTAATGACGCCGCGCAATCCAGACCGCGCGCTTGTATTTGGGGGAACCTACGCCGCTTTTGGTTTGGTTTCCAGTCCACCCAATGTCTCGGATCTTGATCATGGTCGACGGGTCGGTAATCGCGCCGATTACCAGAATCTATTGAAGCTGGCACAAAGTTTCGAGTGTATTCATTTCACTGGCGGTTACCCGGTCGAGCCAGTTGACTTGCACCCATCGATTCGCCACCTCGATTGCCTGTTCGACCTGCTGACACTGACAGACAAGCTGGTGCACGCTTATTCTCTGGGCGTTGAGCGTGTCGAGGATGCTATGGCTATGGTACGCATTGCGGCGGGCCTGGATCAGGAGACGTTTGAACAGGCTCCTCGGATGTTTACCAATATCAATTCTTCTTCGCCATTGAAGCACGATTGGCCTATGCTGGATGGTGCCATGCGTCTGGCGCGACACAACCAGCTGGTCATTATTACGCCTTTTACGCTGGCTGGCGCGATGGCACCCATTACGCTGGCAGGAGCAATCGCACAGCAGACCGCCGAATGTCTGGCGGCGGTTACCCTGCTGCAACTGGTGCGCCCCGGTGTTCCGGTCGCCTACGGATCGTTTACCTCTAACGTAGATATGAAGTCAGGAGCACCCGCTTTTGGAACACCTGAATATGTACGCGCCACGCAGATGTCAGGGCAGATGGCGCGGTACTATGGCCTGCCCTGGCGTGCGTCTAATGCCAACGCAGCTAATTGTGTCGATGCCCAGGCCACCTGGGAGAGCGCGGCTTCACTGTGGGCGTGCTCCAGTGCTAACGCGAACATTGTTTATCATGCCGCGGGATGGATGGAGGGCGGCCTATGCGCAAGCTTTGAGAAGTTCATTATTGACTGTGAATTGCTGCAGCAGTTGAGTTATTACCACCAACCTATCGGCATAACCGATGAAGACCTTGCCCTCGAAGCTATTCGTGCCGTTGGGCCCACTGGGCATTTTCTTGGTGCAGAGCATACGCGGTCACGTTACAAGAGCGCTTTTTACAGTCCGTTTCTATCCGATTGGAGTAACTTCGAGAACTGGGAGCAAGCAGGCGCCGTCGAGACTCCCGGGCGAGCCAACCGTATTTTCAAGGAAGTCCTTGCGCAGTATCAGCCACCCCCCATGGACTTAGGGGCGCGTGAAGAACTTGAAGCTTTTGTTGTAAAACGCAAAAGTGAGGGCGGCTCCCCGACAGATTTCTAAGATTCATCAAACTTGCTCAAACTTTGATAAGCATTGTGCGCAGATTGATTACTGAGGACATCCGGATTCGGGCAGTATATTCCATTGATAACGGGGGAACCCGCGTAAAGACAGTCTGGTTGCGGAGACTAGGGTATTATCCGGGCTGTTTGTCATATTGGAAGATTATCGTTAGTCTTCAACCTTGCTGGATGAATGCCCAGCGCAGTTTGTTGGAACATCAGAGGTCAACCACGTGAAATATTTTGTTCGTGCAAGTGTATTGCTGTCGATTCTGCTGCTTAGCGGCTGTTCCGATGCGTTGTGCTGGCCCTTTGATTGCTCTTCCAGTGCATCTTCATCGGGCGTGGTCGATGAAGACTCGAACGACGACCCAATTCCTGGTGACGGTGACACTACTTCTTCGAAGGTTTTCAAGTTGGAATTAAAACAAACCTACATGCCGTGTTCCAGCTGCGGGTGGTTGATTGATTCAGTGCAGCTTGTCATAAAACATAGTAGGGGGACATTCGTCAAAAGCGGGAAAGGATTCCTCGTCAAAGTGGGGGGCAACAGAAACGGCCATTTCAGTGCTGACCTTAGTTCTATCCCTCCAAGTGCCAAAATTGAGAGTGCGATCTTTTATTTACGGTTTAATAAGCACGAGGGTATCGCCAACAGCGATAACTCCAGCAGGGTAGCCGTTTCTGGATGGCTCGACGGCAAAAAAGTGCCCGTCAAGAATATAACGGCAAAAAACGACATCAAGGGCAAAGGTTACAACAAGGGCAATAATAACGTGCCGATTGACTTCACAGCCTATGCAAAGAAGGTCCACTAAGCCACTACTGACGGGATCGTGCTACGACCTTTATGTCGGATTAAAGCTAAGGAGGATGTACTTTACTGGATGCTTGCGCTGATTTTCTCCAGTAGCGCGTTGTTTATTTCGCGCGGGCCTTTATCATACCGGTTTCGGTAGCGACGCTACGGCTGGTAGACGCACCCCATCCAGTTGGCCCAGGTGTTTGATAAATGCTTCACTTTGTTTTTGCCAGACACCGCCTGAGAGAATTTTGGGATTCATCGCCAGGATAAACTGACCGCCTTGTGGTGGGCCGCCATCGCCGCTGTCGCGCTTTTTGGAAGCAAAGCTTGCGGTTTCGCCCACAAGGGGCCCGGCCAGCAGTTCGATCATCATCGCCATATGCGAACCCTTGCGCCCACCAAAAGGTAAAAGCACGCCTTTGATGATCTCAGCCAGGTCAGTGGTTGATTCGCCGTTTTCATCAAGGCCCATGCCAGGCGGCACCGACCTGCCGTCTCGAGCTGCGATATGCACATCACCCATGGCTATGGCAGCTGTCGCCATGTCAAAAACCAGTAGTCGCGACAGCGTCCGCATTTTCTTTGTTGGCACCGGCTTTTATAAGAGCATCGCGAGCGATAGAAAAGATGGCCGTCAGGGTGAGTAGCGTGGTGCTCAAAGCGAAACCACCATTAGCCCGGGTGAAATCATCTCCGGCTTAGTATCCTCTTCAGTAATAGTTGGTAGTGCAAATTAAGAAGCAGGCAGGATAAATAAGGGAACTTTTTCATTTACGCTTCACCTTTGATCAAAAACACGGACACAGTACAGTTTTTCTTGGCGTGCTCGTATCGTTATACATAGAGCGGCGAACAGCACGGCATCCTTCGTGATGGGAGGCTACCGGTGATGCTCTACAATCCCCGCTGATGTGTTAACGAACAGGCGAACACGGTGGCGAAGCTCTATTTCTACTATTCGGCAATGAATGCCGGCAAGACGACGAATCTACTGCAGTCGAGCTACAACTATGCCGAGCGCGGCATGAATACGCTAGTGCTGAAACCGCGCATCGATAATCGGGCAGGGGAAAGCCGGGTTCGTTCACGAATCGGTCTTGAGGCCGATGCAATCGATGTGGGTCCCGAAGTCGACCTTCGCCAGTTGGTGGTTCGAGAAGGTGGGGAGCAAGCGGTGCATTGTGTGCTGGTGGATGAAGCTCAGTTTCTCAGCGCTCAGCAGGTCGGACAACTTACCGAAGTCGTCGACACGCTGGATATACCGGTACTCGCTTATGGGTTGCGTACCGATTTTCTTGGAGAACTGTTCGAAGGCGCGAAGTTGCTGCTGGCATTGGCAGACGAATTACGTGAGATCAAGACCGTGTGTCACTGCGGTCGTAAAGCCATCATGACGGTGCGTTTTGACGGCAAAGGCAGGCCGATGCGGGCGGGTGATCAGATTCAGATTGGTGGTAATGAGACCTATATCTCGATGTGCCGGCGTCACTTCAAGGAAAGCCTGCAGGGCAGCGTGAACTGAGCGCCACCCCACTGTCCGAAACATTCGGACTGACTGTACTCAGTCGATAAAACTGACCCAGTCGTCAACCGCTTCCCGCTCAGTCGTTAAGCGGTTTTCGATCGCGCTGTTATCGGCGTAGCCCAAAGACATACCACACACCAGAGTCTCGTTATCATTCATTTTGAGATACGAATGAATCACCCGGTGAAATGGTGTAAAGGCCGCTTGTGGGCAGGTATCCAGGCCGCGGGCCCGGGCAGCCACCATGATGTTCTGAAGGAACATACCGTAGTCCAGCCAACTGCCTTTCTCCAGCACTCTGTCTATACTGAAAATTAGTCCAACCGGCGCATCAAAAAAAACATAGTTGCGCCCATGCTGATGGTGCATGGCCGTCTTGTCGTCCCTGGTGATGCCCAGCAGGCCATACAGGTCCCAGCCGATTTTGCGCCGGCGTTCGAGGTAAGGAGAGATCCATTTGTTAGGGTAATAGGCGTATTCAGAAGTGTGCTGCGCGGCCTCATCCGGATTGTTGTATACCGACAGTATGTTTTTACTGATGCCGGTCAAGGCCTTGCCGGTTAGGACATATACCCGCCACGGTTGGGTATTGGTACCTGAGGGCGCTCGCGATGCGGTGGCGAGGATCGCACGGATCGTTGCCTGTTCGACCGGTGTGGGCAAAAAGGCCCGTATCGACCGTCTTGAAGCGATCGCTTCATCGACTGGATTGTGGTGAGGGGTATTCATCAGATCGGATCGTTATAAATTAAGGTTGCCGGTAATTGATTTTACAAGTAGTACAGTATCAGGCTCGCCGCGAGCAGCACCGCCACCCACAATACCATCGAGCCGGTTGGCCAGGATCGCGCCAGAGTCCCCTCCGGGCCATAGTGACGCACGACCGAGCGCATCACGCCACGGCTGGCGGTTTGTGTGGCCTGGCCCAGCCTGTCGCTGACGGTGCTTAATCCTTGAGTGCAGTGGCGCACCCAGCGTGGCGCCAGTCGGCGATACAGCCACTCGACATCAATATTGGTGGAGCGCAGTTCAGGCGGGTAAATCCCTGAAACCTTAAGCCAGGCAAACGCAGCGGCTGAAAAAACCAGTAACTGGATCTGCGCCAGTATATGGCTGCCGTCGAAAGGCGCATAGCTCATCGAAAATGGCAGCAGTTCATAAAGCGCCCACGGATAACAGCCGATAAAGACGCATAGCACAGCCGCCAGACCCATTGCGGCCAGCATGTTTAGCGGTGGCTCGGTAGTCCTGATACCACTGTCGTGGGAGAAAAAAGCGAAAAAAGGAATTTTGATGCCGGCATGGTGAAATACACCTGCCGATGCGAATAGCAGTGCCAGCCAGACCCCCGGGTGGCCTTCTTCCAACACCGCGACCATAACCATGGATTTGCTGACGAAGCCGCTGAAAAGCGGAAAGGCCGAGATCGATGCTGCGCCGACAATGCACAGGCCGGCGGTAACAGGCATGCTTTTGTACAGCCCGCCCAGATCAGAGCCATTGATGCGTCCGGTCATGTGCAGTACCGCACCCATCGACATCATCAGAAGGCCTTTAAAGATCACATCGTTAAAGGCGTGAGCGATCGCACCATTCATAGCCAGCGCCGTACCCAGGCCAATGCCCACGACCATAAAGCCGATCTGGTTGATCATGCTGTAGGCGAGTACGCGGCGCAGATCGTTTTCAATCACGGCGTAAAAAATCGGAAAACAGGTCATGGTCGCACCGATGTAGACCAGTGCCTCGGTGCCAGCAAAGCCACGCGCCAGAGCGTAGACCGCGACCTTAGTGGTAAATGCACTGAGAAAAACCGTGCCGGTCGGGGTGGCTTCGGGGTAGGCATCTGTGAGCCAGTTATGCAGCAGGGGAAAGGCGCACTTGATGCCAAAGGCGATAAAGATCAGGAAGCTTCCCGCACCATTCAAACCGATATGGTTAAAGGCCAGCGAGCCGCTGTGCCGATACAGCATCAGCGCTCCGGCGAGCAGTAGCACGCCCGATAGCACCTGGATCACAAGGTAACGCATGCCGGCACCCCAGGCACGATCGGTGCGGTTGGCGAAGATCAGAAACGCCGAGGTCAGGGCCAGCATTTCCCAGAACAAGAACAAGGTCAAAAGGTCGCCGGCGAATACCGCCCCGATTGCACTGCCGGCGTACAGCAGCGCTGCAACATGTTGGTTACGGTCTTCAACGTGTAGCGAGAAGACAATGCCGATAAATGCGCCGATGTGAAACAGGATGCCAAACAGGATGCTTAACTTATCAACGCGAAGTGGCTCTAGGTACAGATCCATGAAGGCGACACGCAGCAGAAGATCTGGGGTGAGATTCATCAGCATGAGTCCGCCGACCAGTGGCACGGCCAGCATGACTACTTGGCGTGCACGCCGCGGCAGCACCGCAGCCGCCAGTGCCGCCAGGTAGAAAAGCACAAAAGGCGGCAGTTCAACCATCACGATTGTAGTAATCCTCGGCGCGCATCAGCAACTTGCGCATCTCCTTGGCAACCAGCACCAGCACCACGCAGGCAACAAAACCATAAAAGGCATAAAAGCCCCATACCCCTTCCCAGGGGTGCACGATGTGGCGGTGGTAAACAAAATCGGCACCGATGGTGACGATACACACAGCGACCAGTGCCCACAGCACCCGCCGTACGTTTTGCGGTTTGTCAAAGATATGAACCTTGTCGTTCATCGGAGCCTCAAGGAATCAGCATGCTTGCCAGTTGGTAAACTGGGCCGGGAAAGAAAAAGAGCGTGATACAGGCCGCCGTGGTTATGCCAATGGCCACCAGGCAAGGTAATGGGGCCTCGCTGAACTGCACCGCGGTTTTAGACGATTGGCCAAAAAAAGCTCGCAACGGAATCGGCAGAAGGTAAGCGATGTTTAGCAGTGTGCTCAGCATCAGAACGCCGACCAGTATGCCGTAGCCCGCATCAAGCGCTCCGAGTGCGAGATACCATTTTCCCCATAAGCCACCCATCGGTGGCAACCCAGCGATGCTGAGACTGGCGATCAGGAAGGCTCCCATGGTGAGCGGCATTTGCCGACCGAGCCCATCGAGTTCACTGACCCGGGTCTTGTGGGCAGCCACCAGAATTGCGCCGGCGCAGAAAAACAAGGTGATCTTACCGACCGCGTGGGTAGCGATATGCACGGCCGCGCCAGAAATACTGGCCGCGTTGGCCAGCACTGCACCAAGGACCACATAGGACAATTGGCTGATGGTGGAATAAGCCAGACGGCGTTTAAGATTGTCCTGGTACAGCGCGATAAGTGAGGCGCCGATAATAGTCAACGCTGCCACCCATAAAAGGGCTGTGCTGGTTGTACTGCCCCCGACCAGATCGATGCCAAAGATATAGACCGTGACTTTGAGAATGGCAAAAACACCCGCTTTTACCACTGCAACGGCGTGTAACAGTGCGCTTACCGGGGTGGGGGCAACCATCGCGGCCGGTAGCCACCGATGGAAGGGCATCAGTGCGGCTTTGCCGATACCAAAGGCGAAGAGTGCATAGAGAATCCCGACGACCAGCGGTGAAGCCTGTCCCGCAAGGATGCCGCCTGCCTTAAAGCCGGTTGTGCCGGTTAATTGCCAGGTCCAGATCACCGCCAGCAACAAAAAACCCATGGAGGTGCCCATCAGGATACCCAGATATACCCGCCCACCACGACGTGCCTCTGGCGTACCGGCATGGGTGACAAGTGGATAGGTCGAGACTGTCAGCAATTCGTAAAAAAGGAATAGCGTAAACAGGTTTTGCGCCAGGGCGATTCCCATAGTGGCACCGATCGCGATGGCGAAAAACGCATAGAAGCGAGTCTGGTGAGCTTCATTGTGGCTACGCATGTAGCCAATGGCATAGATCGTCGTGACAATCCACAGTGACGAGGCAATCAGTGCAAAGAGGAGTCCCAATGGCTCAACCTCAAGTGCCAGGGGCACTCCAGGTACTGGTATAGCCAGCAGCAGTCCAGGGGTTTCGCCAGTCAGTACGTCCGGCGCCAGTGAAACAACCTCCGCCAGCAGTAATAGGCCAGTTGCAACGCTAATCGTTTCACGTAGATTGGGTCGGTTGCCGGTGACAACAATCAGCCCGGCGCCGATAAACGGTGTCAGTACGATCAGTAGTAGCATCGAGTTGCTCATGGTTGCCCCCCGAATAGCACCATGGCGGCCTGTGATGCAATACCCGCGCTGAGTTCAGTATTGATGCCGAAGTATAGATTGGCGATAGCCAGTAGCCAGGCTGGCACCAGCATAGACAGCGGCGCTTCGGCGCCGCTGACCGCGTCGCTGGTTTTGCCAAGGTAGGCGGCCTCGATCACGCGCCAGACATAGATCACGGCAAGCAGTGACCCAGCAATGATGACAACGACAACGGGCCACCAGTCTCGTTCCAGAGCGGCCAGCACCAGATACCACTTACTGATAAAGCCCGCGGTGAGTGGCAGGCCGATCAGACTGAGACCGCCAATCACGAAAACACCCATGGTCCAGGGCATCCGGTAACCGAGCCCGCCCAGGTCTCCCAGGCGCACACTGCCCAGCCGCCAGGCAATACAGCCGAGCGCGAGAAACAGTGCGCCTTTCATCAGCGCATGGTTGAAAAGATGTAGCAGGGTGGCGGTAAGCCCGGCAGAAGTCGCCAGGCTAACACCCAGTACCAGGTAGCCGATCTGGGCTATGCTGGAGTACGCCAGCATTCTCTTCAGGTTGTGCTGGAATATGGCGACGGTCGACGCAGAAAGGACCGCGACCGAGCCCAGAATGACCAGCCCAGCAGATAGCGGCATGGCGCCGAGCGCGAAGTCGATGCCGAAAACGGTGAACATAAAACGCAGCAGGACGTAGACAGCCACTTTGGTCGCGGTCGCTGCCAGGAAGGCGCTGACTGCCGAGGGCGCGTAGGCATAGGCATTGGGCAGCCACAGATGAAGTGGGAACAGTGCGATCTTCAGGCCAAGGCCCACCGTTAGAAAAGCAAAACCCGTGCGCGCTGTACGACTGTCGGAAACGGCAACCAAACGCTGTGCCATGTCGAGCATGTTCAATGTGCCGGTTAGCATATACAAAAGGCCGATCCCGATGAGAATAAAAGTTGCGCCGATCGTTCCCATGATCAGGTACTGGTAGGCCGCCGTCAGCGCTTTGCGATCGTTCCCCATCGCAATGAGTACGTAACTCGACAGCGAGGAAATCTCGAGAAAGACAAAAAGGTTGAACGCGTCCCCGGTTATCGTGATCCCCAGTAGCCCAGTCAGGCAGAGCAGCCAGGCGGTGTAAAAAAGCCCCTGGCTATGCGTCTCGATTTCACTGGCGACACTGCGCTTGGCAAAGATAGACACCACTGTGCTAATCGCTGTGACGATCAACAATACGTAAGCGTTGGCAAAATCGATGTGGTAGGCGATACCAAACGGTGCCGCCCAGCCGCCGAAGGTGTAGTCGATCACCCCCTGTTCCAGTATTTGTCCGAGCAGAGCAACTGAAACGAGTAGCGAGCTGGCGCTGACGACGAGTGTCAGCAGCCACGCTGCAAAGGGTCGATGCAAGACCAGGCACAGCGGCGCCGCCAGTAGCGGCACTACCACCTGTAGCGCTGGCAGTTGCGCGCTAATCACAAGGACTCGTCTTGGCGGTGAATGTCGTCCTCTTCGACTGAGCCGTAGGCTTCACGAATTCGAACGACGAGCGCCAGACCTAAGGCAGTGGTGGCTACTCCGACCACGATCGCAGTCAGGATAAGCACGTGGGGTAGAGGGTTGGAGTAAGCAGTGACGCCTTCGCGCAATATGGGTACGGCGCCGTCCATGACTTTACCCATGCTGATATAAAGAATGAAAACCGAAGCCTGGAATAGGTTCAATCCGATGACTTTCTTGACCAGATTGCCACTGGAGATCACCACGTAGAAACCGGTCATCATCAGCAGGATGACAATCCAGTAGTTGTACAGTCCAGCGACGTTCACGGATCGTTGCGTCCGGCAAAGGCCAGAAAGATGGTGACTATCACTGCACTTACAGTGATGCCAACTCCAAGTTCGACCAGGAAGATTCCCAGGTGTTGGCCGTCTATCAGATTGTGTGCGAGCGCACCGTAAGCAAGGTAATCTGAGCCCAGCAGCATTGTTGTTGCGCCAACCCCAGCATACAAGACCAGCCCGAGTGCCATAACAAACCGTAACAGTCCGGGCGGTATGGCGTTGCGTAGGGCTTCGGTGCCGAACACCAAGCCGTAAAGAATAAATCCAGCAGCGAAGATGACCCCGGCCTGAAAACCACCACCTGGACCAAAGTCACCATGAAACTGTACGTAAAGGGCAAATAGCAGGATCACCGGGATGATGATTTTGGCGACAATGCGTAGAACCGGATTGTCCCTCATGGCGTTTGGTGCTCTTTCGAAGGCCGTTTACGTCGCCGCAGGCCAAGCAGAGCCAGAACTCCGATCCCAGCGGTAAAAATCACCGCCAACTCGCCCAGAGTGTCGTAACCGCGGTAACTTGCGAGAATGCTGGTGACGACGTTAGGGATGCCGGTCTGCTCAGGTGATTTACCGAGGTAGTACGGTACAACGTGTTGATGTACGGGTGCGGTTGGGTCAGCGAAAAAAGGCATGTCCAGTGTGCCATAGACCAGCGCCGCGCCAGTGACCGCAACCACCAGCAGCGGCAGCAGGGGTCGGTGTGCCGGGCGCTGCTCGTGCCTGCCCACCAGGCCAATGGTCGCCAGCATCAATACTGTCGAAATGCCGACACCTACAGCCGCCTCGGTAAATGCCACATCTACCGCATCCAGAACTACGAACACTACCGCAGCGAGCAGGCTGTAGATACCAAACATCATGGTCACGGCAAAAAGGTCATGCAGCCGAACCGCGGCAAGCGCGGTTAGTGCCAGCATACCCAGCAGTACGATATTGATGGTTTCGATCAGCACTTAGATTTTCGGATCATCAAGCCAGGGTCTGCGGATACCATGTCTGGCCGCTCGCGCCAGGGCATGTGAGGCAGAGGGGTTCAGTAACGCCAGTATCGCCAGAAGTAATAGCAGTTTGCCCAGCAGCAAAGTCCAGCCGGCTGCCAGCGCAAGTCCCAGCAGTATGGCGCCGGCCCCCAGGGTATCGGTAATGCCGGCGCCATGCAGGCGAGTGAAGACATCCGGCAGGCGCAGTAGCCCAATGCCACCTACCAGGGTGAACAGTGCGCCGATAACCAACAGGGCAGCGCTTGCAAGGTCTAGCACGAGGCTCATGATTGGTCTCCATCGCGCGGTGATTGGGCCTGACCAAGGTCGCCGAACTCGGATACCTTGAGGACGGCGACGGTACCGATGAAGCCGATCAGGGCGTACATCAGAGCGATGTCAATATACAAGTCTGGCTCACCGACGATAAAGCCAAGCACCGCAATCATTAACACGGTCTTGGTGCCCAAGGCATTCGAGGCCAGAATCCGGTCATAGACGGTGGGCCCTTTGATTGCCCGAATCAGGGCTAGCACCATAGTGACCAGTAGCGCGATGCCGGTAAGCGTGAGCATTACTTGTCCTCCATGGCGTATACGCGCCGCGCCATTTCTCCTTGCGTCAATTCCTCAGCCGCGTCATCCGTCAGGGCATGCACTTCTATCTGGTTGTCAGTGACATCTAGCGAGATTGTCCCGGGTGTCAGAGTGATCGAATTGGCGTAACTGACCCGGCCCACGGCGCTGTGTTGGCTGGCGTCGACGTGGATGATTGATGGGCTTATTGGCAAGTGTGGATCGACGATACGACGTGCCACATCCACGCTGGCACTGACGATCTGCCCAACCAGCCAGGGCGCGTAGCGTGCCAGCCCTGGAAGTAGTCTCAGCGGCAAACCCTCAGCATCCAGTATGCCTAAACGCTTCGCGCAGAGAACCACCAGCAATACTGATGCGATGCCAAGACTCAGAAGCAGGGCTGTCCATTGCCCGGATAACAACAACCATGCTCCAAAGAGCACGAAAAAAAGGATCAGCGCGTATCGCAACATAGCAACGTTGATTTCAGTGGTATGTCGTACACCATTAACACTTCAGACAAGTGCGCCAGCCTTTGTGGCTTGCTCAATGATTTTAGGGCGACCGAATCGCTCCTACTAGAGAAGGGGCGATGCAGCAGTCGTGCCGGACGGTTAACCATCTGGGGCAATCAAGATAAGGCTAGACCGGCTACACGACGATGAGCGCGGGCTTCACGTTGCCTATGAATATTCATATCCTGAAGTGTTTTCTCGACATAACTGATGTGATTATCCGAGGCGGTCTTAGCGGCCTGTGGATCGCCATCCAGTATCGCATTCATCAGATGATAGTGCTGGTCGCGAAGATGCTTGAAGTTATCAGGCCGCTGGTACAGGTTCTCCAGGTTGTAATGGATACTGCGGCGCAGCAGCGAGAACAGGCTGCGCATCACGTGGACCAGCACCACGTTGTGCGAGGCTTCACCGACCGCGAGGTGAAAGTCTGCATCGGCTTTGGCTTCGATCACGGCGTCATCTTGGCCATGAGAGATAATCATTCGCTTGTAGGCTGCGCGCAGCATCTCCATATCGGTTTCAGTGCGCCGGGCGGCGGCATGATATGCCGCCATGGACTCGATCGCGTGGCGCAGTTCCAACACGTCCTGCTGCGCATCGGGCGAGGTGCTGATCAGTTCCAGCAGCGGATTTTCCAGAGCGGGATTAAGACTCTCAGCCACTTCGGTGGCGCCGCGGCCCTGCGTTGTTAGCAGTCCACGCGCGGAGAGAATCTGTAGGCCCTCCCGTAGTGAGGGTCGTGAGACCCCAAGCTGTACGGCAAACTTACGCTCTGCTGGCAGGCGGTCACCAGGTTTCAGTGCTCCCTCAAGGATCAACTGCTCAATTTTCCGAACCACAACTTCCGAAACGCGTTCTCGATTCATATTGAAATGGTAAACTGGTAAGACCAATAAAGGCGCCACTGTACCACTGAGCCACTTATTTTAAAACTGCAGATAAAACTCTGCATTTGCTGGCATTATTTTTGAATGTTCCGCGAAGTCACCTATTAGAACCGCCGGGCTATTGGCGAAAATGTGATCCCCCCTTTAATTAGATGGCTTGACCACGCGTGGCGCAAGATCATCCACTGACAAAGTGGTCTTAAGTTTTGGGTTCAATGTAAATAACAACAAAACAGGTTGTTTATCAGGCGTATTTGCTTGGACTCAGCCCTTACCTAAAGCCGAAACCCTTAACTCAAAGACCGCAAGGGGAGTACACCGACTGAACCAACCGCCTAGAGGAAATCATATTTTAGGAGATGAACATCAAAATAAAGATGTTATCCACCCTGGGGGGCGCCGAAGGCCAGCGAAAGGAAAGCGCCCATATCAGCTGGGCGTTCGCTGTAATCCAGTGATAGCGCAGCCTCGAGGGTCTTGAGTAATGCGTAGGGATACTGCCCGGCCCGGGATACGGTCAGTTTTTCCAGTGTTGCACCCTCTTGGCGTTTTAATGCCGGTGGCGGAGATGAACCAGTAATACAGCTGTAGATAGTTGCAGCCAAGCCGTAAATGTCGGTCCAGGTACCAAGGTTACCGTCCAGATACTGCTCTGGTGGTGCGAAACCATGAGTCAGGGTCTGAAAGGAGCCAAAGCGATCGTCATCGCTGAGGGTTTGCGCCGCACCAAAATCCAGCAACAATGGCTGGCCACTGGTACGCAGTAGAACATTGGCGGGTTTGACATCCAGGTGCACCACACCATGCTGGTGCATGCGCCAGAGTCCTTCGCCGATGGCTGGGAAAACCTGTTTCAAAAAATCCCAGTCCAATTGCCCCGCAAGCTTCTTGATAAACCAACGCAAGTCACGCCCCTCTTCATGCGCCATCACCATATATAGGGTGTTGTTCGCTTCAAAGTATTCACTGACGCTTATGATATTGGGGTGTTTCACTTCACTCATTCTTTGGGCCTCTAATCGGAAGCGCTCCAGGCCCTGGCGAAACGGGGCTTGAGCCAGAGGCGAGCTGGGTTCGATCGCGCCGTTGGCCTGGCGGGCTACCAGATCCTGCGGACAGTACTCCTTGATAACCATCTTGCTGCGTTGCAGCTCGTTGCTCGCAAGGTAGACCAAACTGAAGCCACCACCACCGAGGACTTCGCTAATGGTGAAGCCCTTGAGGATGTAGCCGTGCTGCAGAGGCAGTCTGCTGGACATAGGGTGAGCTGGGTGGTTGGCAACCAGCGCCAGGCGAAAAAAACACAGAATACAGTATAGTTGCTTACCCGATGTTAGTGGCTGGAGTGAGCGCTGCCATCAGTTATTTCGGCCTAACCTGTAATATTTTGGAGAATTCCTTTGGCAAAGAGCATGACTGCTTTCGCCCGCTGCGCGGCGGAAACGCCCTTGGGTCAGATGACATGGGAGGTGCGTAGTGTTAATCACCGTTATCGTGAAGTTGCGATGCGTCTGCCCGAGGAACTGCGTTTCGCCGAGGGCGTTTTTCGTGATGCCATCAGTGCCGTGGTTAACCGCGGTCGAGTTGATGCCCTACTGCGCTACACACCGCCATCAGCGGATGTAGCTGAACGCGACATCGATGTCGAAGTGGTCGGGCACCTCGCGAAGTGGTCGGATCGTGTTCGCGCTATTGTGCCCGATGCCAAGCCGCTACAGATCAGTGAAATACTGAAATGGCCAGGTGTGATGTCGGCGCTGGCGGTAGACGATGAAGTCCTCGCTGACGCCGCCGCCGACCTGTTGCGTGAGGCGCTCAGCGAGCTCACAGATAGCCGGGAAGGTGAAGGCGCCGCTTTGGCCAGTATCCTGAAAGACAAGATCGCGACAGCGCGGGGGATACTCAGTTCGTTGACCGCTCAACTACCGGATATTGCCAAGGCGCAGCGTCAACGATTGGAACAGCGCCTGATGGAGATGGTTGAGCAGGTGGATCCGGAACGTTTGGAGCAGGAGGTAGTGATATTGCTTGCGCGCAGCGAGGTTACCGAAGAGATGGATAGATTGGGCTTACACCTGGATGAGGTGGAGCAGGCGCTAAGCCGGACGGCGCCAGTTGGCCGCAGGCTGGATTTTATGATGCAGGAATTGAACCGAGAAGCCAACACACTCGGATCTAAGTCGGCACAACTCGAACAAACCAGCGCATCGGTCGATTTGAAGGTCTTGATTGAACAGATGCGTGAGCAGGTGCAGAACATCGAGTAACCGGATTATGCCGCAAACTACAGTCACCTCAGCTCGGGTAGTTATCCTGTCCGCCCCTTCGGGCGGGGGTAAGAGTAGCCTGGCCCGCGCCTTGGTCGAAAGTTGCGACACTGTCGTGGCCTCAGTGTCCCATACCACGCGTCCTCGCCGCGAAGGGGAAACGGATGGGGTTGATTACTTCTTTGTCGATGAGCTCGCATTCGAGAAAATGATTGAGGCAGGAGATTTTCTTGAATACGCACGAGTGTTTGGTCATTGCTATGGAACCTCACGTACTGCGGTAGACCAGTTTCTTGCCAGAGGCAAAAGTGTGGTTCTGGATATTGACTGGCAGGGTGCGCAGGAAGTTCGCCGTAACGTTGCGGACGTAGTCAGTGTTTACATATTGCCACCATCTGCTGAGACCCTCGCTAGGCGTTTGGTGTCCCGTGGGCGGGACAATACCGAGGAGATTCGGGAGCGGATGGCCGAGGCAGCCAGCGAGATGAGCCACCATGTTGAGTACGATCACGTCATAGTCAACGCGGATTTTGCCGCTGCGCTGGTGGAGCTGCGTGCCCTGGTTCTGAACGGGGTCGTGCCCGACTCAGCCCGCGGTTTCAACATCGAGGCCCTTGTGCATTGCGCAAAAAACGTTAGACTAAAAACATCTGACGCAGCAAGCCTTTAGCGGTCGTTTCAAGAAAAGTCCGGGGCTGGTTGTTTGTAGTCATTCCGTCACCCTCGGTCTGTGCCAGGCCCGTTCTGGGCGACATGGTTTCTGGAGAAATATTGATGGCAAGAATTACAGTCGAGGATTGTCTTGAGAACGTTGAAAACCGATTTGAACTGGTTTTGGTTGCCGCCCGCCGTACCCGTCAATTACAGCTCGGTGCTGATCCGCTGGTCCCTGAAGACCGCGACAAGCATACCGTGATCGCACTGCGCGAAATCGCTGAGGGCATGGTGACCAACGAAATTCTAAAAGAACAGGTAATCGACCCGATGAAGGAGCTGGAGGAGGCATTCGCAGCGGCCGAGGAGACTGATGATGCACCACAGGACGAGGCCAGCAAAGGGGCTGCCGATGCATCCGCTGCTGGATCTGAAGTCAGCACCGAGGCGTTTTCGGATGCCGACTCCACTGCAACCGAATTTGTTGCCGCTGTAGCCGATCTGATTGAAGCGGCACCTATCGGTGAGTCAGCCGCAAACGACAGCGACGAGGAAGCGCAAGATGCCGACGACGCCGGCACCGACGCGGAGAGCAAGCCCTCAAACTGAAATCACGCAGGATGCTCCCGCCGCCAGCGAGGGACGCCTGCTGATCAGCGACCTGCTGGGGATTGTCGAGCAGTATCTCGATACGCAGGAGGTCAAGGCCATATACGAGGCCTATCTTTTTGGCGCCGAAGCCCATGAAGGCCAGGTACGCCACAGCGGCGAGGCCTACATATTCCATCCCCTGTCTGTTGCCCGGATTCTTGCCGACATACGACTGGATAGTCGGAGCATCATGGCGGCGTTGTTGCATGATGTCATCGAAGATACGCCTACCGCGAAGGGCGAACTCTCAACTCGCTTTGGCAGGGATGTGGCGCAACTGGTTGACGGTGTCAGCAAGATCGACCAGATCGAGTTTGAATCGCGCGAACATGCCGAAGCAGAAAATTTCCGCAAAATGCTGCTGGCGATGGCCCAGGATATTCGGGTTATTCTGATCAAGCTCGCCGACCGCATCCACAACATGCGTACGTTGGGAGTACTCAAAGCAGATAAACGCAAGCGGATCGCTACCCAGACACTGGATATTTTTGCGCCAATCGCTAATCGATTGGGGATGCGTACCTGGACCCAGGAACTCGAAGATCTGAGTTTCTGCAATCTTTACCCCAAGCGTTACAGCACCATCCGCAAGGAGCTCGATAAGCGTCGTGGCAACCACCGCGCTATTATCCAAAAGACTACAGCCAAGATCGAGTCCGAATTGGCGGAAGTGGGTCTCGAGGGGGCGGTGGAAGGCCGAGAGAAAAATATCTACAGTGTTTATCGCAAGATGCGCTCGCGCCGGGTGCCCATGTCCGAGATGCGCGATATTTTTGCGATTCGTGTCATCGTACGCACGGTGGATGATTGTTACCGGGCATTGGGTGTGATTCACAATACCTATAAGCCGGTGCCGGGTAAGTTCAAAGACTACATCGCTATACCGAAGGCCAACGGCTACCAGTCGCTGCACACGCTGTTGTTCGGCACTTTTGGCCAGAGTATTGAGGTCCAGATTCGTAGCACCGATATGCACCGTACGGCGGAAACCGGTGTTGCCTCGCACTGGCGTTACAAGACGGGCAAAGACAAGAGCGGTGCACCGATGCCCGCACATCACTGGCTTATGGATCTGCTGGATACCCAGAAGCAGGCCGGCAACCCCTCGGAATTCCTCGAGCACCTGAAGGTTGATCTGTATCCAGATGAGGTTTACGTGTTTACCCCACATGGTGATATCAAGAAACTGCCTAAGGGCTCCAGTGCCTTGGACTTTGCTTACGCGGTGCACTCGGATGTTGGTAATCGCTGCATCGGCGCCCGGGTTAATAACGAGCCGGTGCCGCTGCATCACACCGTGAGCAACGGTGACCATGTTGAGGCGTTGACTGCTCGCTCGGCGATACCCACGCCGTTGTGGCTAAACTATGTAGTCACCGCCAAAGCGCGTGCCGCAATCCGCGATTTCCTTAAGCACCAGCAAGAAGGCGATGCCAGTAAACTCGGGGGCCAGCTGTTAGAGCGGGCACTGAAGGCACTAGGCCTGAAGACCCGTTTGCGAACTGATCAGAAAATACAGTTACTCAAGCATATCGGCCTTGAGGATTGGAACGAACTGCTGGCCGATATCGGTATGGGTGGGCGGTTGCCAATGGTGGTTGCCCGGCAATTGTTGCCAGATTCCAGTGGCCCTATAAGCAATGAAGAACCCTTGCCAATACGCGGGGTTGAAGGCATGAGCGTATCCTACGCTCGCTGTTGCAGGCCAATCCCCGGTGATTCGATTGTCGGCTTGTTCTCACGCGGGCGCGGTATTGTTATCCATCGCCCAATTTGTCCTAATGCCCGGGAGCAGAGTAAACGCCCAGATACTTGGGTCGGCGTCGAGTGGTCGACTGAACTCAAGACAACTTTCGAGGCCGATATCCGTCTCGAGGTGATCAATCGAAGGGGTGTTTTTGCGACCCTCGCGTCGGTGATCGCCGAGGAAGATTCGAATATTAATCATGTTCTGGTGACAGCGCGCGATGATCGCAATTCTGCAATTCGGTTTACCATTGAGGTAAGTGACCGTAAGCATCTGGCGAGAATCATCCGTCGGTTGCGGGCGCGACGTTCGGTAATCCGGGTGTCGCGCTCACGTGGTTGATGACTATAGTTCAACAGGCAATCCTCATTCCTGTGACCCCCATCCTGTGGTTATCTAATGCTATAGACACATCAGTAATGCAAGCCAACTCTGGTGTCACCGCAAGCCATAACAGCCTTTCACCAACCGACTAGTGACATCCTACAGGTATCCTTTACTCTTATACCACTCGGCTGTTTTTCTTAGGCCTTCGTCAAGCGCTACCCTTGGAACATAACCAAGTTCACTTTTTGCCTTGGTTATTACAAATGCACGTACCTGCCTATACCAGTCAACACGCCTAGGGAATATCGGTGGTGCAATACCGAATGGTTTGCAAAGTTTCTCCATGATATGACCAGCAATAATCAGGGGGGTTATAGGGAAGTGCGGTATCCTGACTTTTGTATCCATGGCAAGAGATACCTTCTCGACCAATGTTCCAATCGGTACATATTCCTCGTCTGCGATCAGGTAGGTTCCACCCTTGCCTTTCTCTAGATCTAGGGTGAGGATAAAAGCGTCCACCAGGTTATCGATGTACAGTGGATGATAAAAAGTTTTTCCAGAACCGAACATTGGAAACATGCCTTTCTTGACTCTTCTGAAGATCATGAAGAAGCGTTCGGGGTCTCCTGGACCATACATGGCCGTTGGTCTGAGAATAGTGCAGTTCATACCTTTTCTTATGAATTCCTGGGTAACCTCTTCACCCTCGTATTTTGTTTGTTGATAGTAATCAGCCGGCGCTATTGGCGAATCCTCATTACCTGGAGGGTTCTTAACATGCCCATGTACGCCCTGCGTACTGCAATAAACGACCTTCTGTACGTTGCATGCGTCGGCCGCTTCCAGCACGTAGCGTGTACCGCTGACGTTGACATCGTAATAATAACTATTGGGGGCATTCAGTTTTCGGAACGCCGCTGCTAGATGAAATACAAATTCCATCCCTTGTGTGGCATCCATAACTACCTGTCTGTCAGTGACGCTGCCCGTTATGAGCTCAGCCCCTTTCTCCTTCAGCTCGTCATAGAATATCCCGGGTTGGTTGTCGAGTGATCTGACTATATGCCCCATATCGAGCAGCCTTGATACAAGAAGCGCACCCGTAAAACCTGTCCCGCCAGTTACTAGTATTTTCATTGGTGAGTCCTGAATAGTGAATGATTTCAATTGGTTCGTTTATCGTTGACGAGAGCGGCGACTCTTTTCATTTCATACTCAGACTGGTCGCGATCCCAGTCAAACAGCGAACATAGTTGTGGCGCCATATCAATCACCCGACTTGGGTTTTCCCAAAGCGTGGTGCGGCGAAAAACTAGATCATCCAGGTGAATCACAGATTCCTCACTGATGAGTTGTCTCAAATCATCTTTCCACCCGTCATGTTTTGGCTGCCAGTTTCTGGAGAAATCCCAGACCCGCGAGTTGTCGCTTAAGGACTCCAAAACCCCGTCATGCACACTGTCTGTTCGGCTTTTGCTGGGGAAAATCACCCTTAATGCTTTTTCTGCCGTATACCTTGAGGTTGTCAGTTTCACGCCAGAGACACTGAATAGTCCCCGCACGCCCCCTTTCGACGAATGATCAAAAATAACGTCACTTGTGACAAAGTCTTTACCACCTTCTGTTGTTGCAGACTGTAAACCGGAAAAAGTATAAATAATTTCAGCAAAATTCAGATTCAATCCCGGTATCGCGCTATTCAGGTCCTCGATAAAATTCAGAATCTGATCTTGTGTTGGACATGCCCTTCTTGACTCATGCGGCCAAGGGGCCTGACCTGTTCCTGCAAGCAGTCTGTTTTTCCAGGGGACGAGAAAATAAGTATGGGATGATCCGGCTTTACCCGATGTTACAGCAACTCCGTTATCTGACACCGGGGCACGGTCGAATAGGATATTCCAGGCAAGCATGCTGCGAAATAGGTTTTTTTCATCGCAATCAAAATGTCTGGCAATATTCCTACACCAAGGTCCGGCCACATTGATGATGATATCTGCGCTAAACGTGTAGTTGATGTTTGTCACGTGATCATGCGCGACAACACCCCTGACCCGGCCAGAATCACTAACCAGTTGTTTTGCCTCAGTATAATTTAAGACTGTTGCACCCTTCTTGCAGGCTATCCGCAGCGCATCGATGATCATACGCTGCGAGTTTTCAACGTAGCCGTCGTACCAGACGGCGCTGCCCTGGAGTCCGCTTTGGTCTACCAGGGGAAAATTTCGTATGGTCTCATCGATAGATAGCAATTTTCCTGAGGGTATGCCCCCTTCCGGACGCAGGCCAAGGTTTCGGTCCTTAGTTAGGAAATCATAAACTCGCATGGCTAAGTTCAATGTCGATTTACGGCGTAAGCCTTTTCCGTAAAGCGGCGCCATGCACGGCAAGGGTTTTACCAAGTGCGAGAAGTTTTCAAGGAACCAGTGTCGCTCAGCGGCGGAACGCTTCAGTCGGGCATAGTCAAGAGTCTGGAGATAACGAAACCCGCCATGTATTAACCTGAGACTGTTAAAACTTGTGGCCCCGCCGAAATCTTCTTTTTCAAGTAACAGTGGTGTAAGCCCGACACGCGTGGCCTCCAGCGCAAGCATGGCGCCATGAACTCCACCACCGACAACAATGAGGTCGTACTCACGCTTGCACGCTTGCCTGGGATCGCGAATCAATTGTGATGTCATGGGAAATAATGAACCGCTAAAGTTCAGTGTTCTGTCGAATAAATTAAAATACAAATCATTCTGAAATGACGTATCTGGCTATCCCTCAGGAACTGTAATACTCTTGTTTCCATTTCCTTTTCAACAACTGCATCGAGATCTGGTTTCTGAAAAATCGCCAGGGATTCTCCAGATGCCCATATAGGTGGATGGACTGCGACTGGTCACCCATTAAAGATTTAAGCTGCTGTGCCGGATGTTCGTTATCGATGACAGCATCTACCCAGCACCCAAAGCTGCCCGCCCTGATGGCTTCAGAAGCAAAATGCAATGGATCACTGCCGGACAGGATGCGCCCACCTCTGGCCTCTACGGCATCAAACTGCCGGGCCTGTGGCCAGAAAAAAGGCCGATTGCTGTTATCACAAAGAAAGTAATCTCGCGGATCCATGGTTGTGATCAACTCTTCAAGCACACGGCCTCTTTTTCCCATCCATTTCCCTACTGCCCAGGGAATACATGCAACAGCGTCATGTAATTGAATGTATTTCACTGTCTCTATCAGACTTAGTCCGTCAGGAAAATCTGGATCATCCGTTGCTAGTGCAAGCGCTTCCAAGTTCTCTGCCGTAATTATTTTTCTCCCGGCTACCAAGTAGAACCCGTCGCCGTGCTTATTTGAAAAATATACTGCACTACTATCGGCGGTCGCTCGGCAATTCCAACCCTCGACTGTTACTCCGTCAGCACCGTTGTCCCCTGCACCCGCTGCGAGCTTTTGGAACCAATTCTTCCCCGCCCAGTCGGTCAGCACAAGCACTGCCGAAAAATCCTTATCCACACTGATCTCTAAAGCCGCTTTTTTAAAATTTGCAACAGCTGCATCGAAGAAAGTTTTTAGCTCGAAACAGCTGTAGATGTGAACGTGTGTGTCAATCAGTATCAAGTCGCCGAACTCCGCTTCCAAGTGTCAGTATATCGCGTGCAGGTATACCAACTCACTCAACCAGCTTGAGAAGTCGCTGCAGCTTATTTTCATATATAGGACGTGAGTAGTTGTCCGAGTACAATTTCTCGGCATTGGTTACCATTCTTTTTACTCGCTCCCCGTCCTGCAATGCCGCTGAAATACCCTTTGCCATATCTACAGGTTCCGGCTCGACAAGAAAAGCAACATCGTTGTTTAGTACTTGAGTATGGGAATAAATATTTGTTGCGACCACGGGCACACCGCTTGCTAACTGTTCATATATTTTCAGCGGCGTATTTGTCCCGTTAGAGCGGGGTGACATCTGTACCGAGGCCAGACTGCAATAATGCTTTGCGAGTGACTGGGTTACTCGTCCGGTAAACATTGTGCATCGATCAACGCCCTGCTCTTCGGTAAGCTTTGAAAAGAGCTCAACCTGATCATTGCTTCCGCCCACGATCAGCAGGTAGGCGGAGGGGGTTGTTTTAATCACTAACTTAAAAGATTTGATCAGTATATCGATACCTTGATATGGCTCAAGTGTGCCTGCATAAACGATCAGACGTTTCCCCTCCGGTATGCTCACCGGTTGTATGCATGGTTGGTTATCTTGATCTTTTCTACCGGCTTTCTTGTTGTCTCGCTTCAGTTTGACAGGATCGAATATTGAATTTTCTATCAACAGATGTTTTTCTGTATCCCGGACAATGCTGTTTACATAGTCCGCGAGGTCTGGACAGATTGTTATGATTGCGTCCGCATCGTGAAGACCTTTATCTTCCAACTTTTTAAATATTCGTATGAAAAACTCCGATTCGTAAAACTGAAAGTTCGTCAGTTGTTGGGGCAGGGACGAATGCATGTCGTAGATCAGCTTGAAGCGGAAAATAGGTTTTAGGAAAACTAGGAAAAAAATTGCCTCTTCATGTGCGTGCACAAAATGGTATCTATTTCTGATCAGCAGATAGATTGTCCAGAGAATAATGAACCCGTCTAGAAACAGTTTTAGGTAGGACGGACCGACCTTTACATTACCAAGAAAACTAAAACGCGGTATACGAATAATGCGCACGTTGGGTATATCGACATCCAGTCCTTCGCCATAGGTCAGGAGATCAATATTGACGTTCTTTTCCGCGCTGACGAGTGTTCGGTAATAAACGCTTAAAGGTGTGCCGCGTGGCGAAAAGAACGGTTGTGGGGCTATAACCAGTGCTTTCATATCCCTGTGTCTCGTTTATTTACCAAAAAGCACCAGCCCTGTGGGCGTACGCAATGTACCACCGAGGTTGATCTCGATCTATCGGCTCGCATACCGGTTTATCGTTGAACTTGAACACGGCACCGCAATTATTACTTAGGCGCTGATAAGTTAACTACCACTGCCTGATAATCTAGGGATGGATGCCTAGAAGCACGATCGATTAGTACGATGCTTGTTCGGCTATGCCGCCGCTAGTAGAAAACGACTTCTCTAATCTGTCTTAACAGGAAAAAAAGGCCTCTTGATTAAAGAGGCCCCTAGATGCAAATGATCGTTTCTTTAGGTTGACTGCCAGACTGCGTAATCTTTACCCGCATTATTAAACTCATAAGCAATGAATTCTTCGTCACCTACAACCCAAGCATCGTGACCGGGCGCAAAAGTATAGGCATCTCCTGCTGTAACTGTTATTTCCGACCCATCATCGGAAACCACATGAATAGTTCCTTGTAAAACCATACCTACATGCCCCGCCTGGCAGCTATCACCGCCAACATGGGGTTTTATGCACTCTGACCATTTCCAACCGGGCTGAGCCACAATCTTTGTTGCTGCAACCGTACCGAAATTCACCGTGGCAGCGTGAGTTTTTTCAGGTGTTTTCACTTCATCTGGGTCATTGAAAGATTTCTTCATTAGTGTTGTCATTGATCTCACTCCTTAGTTCAAGAACTGTGTCGTAAAAAATTGATGGTTACTAACAGACGCAGACTATCCTCTGCTCACCTAACGATAGCAAATATTTGTTCCGCGTGTCGAGCGAGCACGCTAGCCCCTACCTAAATTTCTGGCGTACTGTTTGCAACCGAACATCTGGTGAAAACCCGATTATCCAAGACGGACAATCAACTTGCCGAAGTTTTTACCCTGCAGAAGGCCCATGAAGGCTTCGGGCGCATTTTCAAGACCATCGACAACATCTTCACGATACTTTAGCTTGCCTTCGTCGATCCACCCTGCCAGAGATTCAAGGGCTTCTTGTTCCTGTGCGGCAAAATCCCAGACGATGAACCCACGGTAGGTAAGACGCTTAACCAGAATATCACGCAAGATCAATGGCGCGGTATTCGGTCCCTCAGGCAACTGGGTATCATTGTAGTGGGCTATCAATCCACAAACCGGAATACGTGCGAAATTATTCAGCAACGGGGCCACTGATTCAAATACCTTGCCCCCGACATTTTCAAAGTAAACATCGATTTTGTCTGGGCAGGCTTCTTTGAGTTTTTCGGGAAAGTCAGGCTCTTTGTGTACCAGGCAGTCGTCAAAACCCAGTTCGTCTATAACAAAGCGGCACTTCTCTATGGTTCCAGCAATCCCGACTGCCCGGGCACCGTGGATTTTGGCAATCTGCCCGACTACTGAACCCACAGCACCAGAAGCGGCCGCCACCACAACGGTTTCTCCTGCTACTGGTTTCCCAATGTTCTTCATACCGGTGTACGCGGTCATCCCAGGCATACCGAGTACCCCAAGGGCCAGTGAAGGTGAAGGCCACGAAGGATTAACCTTTTTGCATTCAGCCCCCTTTACCACGGAATACTCCTGCCAGCCTCCATTGGCCACCACGAGGTCACCTTCTACAAACTCGGGGTGACGGGATTTGGTCACTTGCCCTACCGTGCCGCCCGTTATCACCTCACCCACTTCTACAGGTTTGGCGTAGGATTTGGCGGGGCTCATTCTTCCACGCATATAGGGATCCAAAGAGAGAAAATGGTTTTGGACGAGCAGATGGCCTTCAGCCACATCTGGAATCTTGCCTTCAACAAGACAGAAATCTTTTGGGGTCGGATTTCCCACTGGACGTGACGCCATTTGAATCTGGCGGCTCATAATTTCAGACATTAATTATTCCTTAGATTTAGTCACTGTTTTGTGAAACTCAGATCAGCAAAGTGAATCTGCTGCTATTACAGGGCTTCCTGGCTATCGAATCGCAGGGGGCTATGAAAATCGTTTTCTTTTTGCTTCGCCAACCAGAAGTGCCTAGTATGACAGTTCATCAACTTCACACAACATATTCCGCGAGGCACTGCTGCGCGCTATCTCTATGCGAATTAGTTCCACCTCAGTTTCTGGCCGAATCGTTCTGGTACGGCCTAACGGATTATTTTGCTAAGCCTCTATCCGGAAAGCCATCGGACTCGGTGAGCCAGTGGATCTTGGAGGAGGTTGGGAGTCACTGTCGCGATCCCCTCCATCAACCCCATGATACGTTATCAAACAACGGTGACGTTTCTAGCCACGGATAATGGTAATTCCACCCCTACCCGAACCTCGTCTCACTGGTTTGCAACTTTTCTTACACCGAGAGAGACATTTGATTATCTGAGGGGGACTGGCCCTATTCCAGACCGTGATGCAGCCAGAAGCGTTTTGACGTACGCCCTTTATTACAACTGTACAACGCTTCATTTGCCTACAACTGCTGATCTGGCTGTTATCAGCTGCGACCGAAAAACCTTTGATCTTAAGCATCGCGTCATCGCCCAGATATTCACAGTATTCAGTTTCTTCTTGTCCCGCCGCCGGTGTGATTTGCAGACCCTCATCGGCTAGTACTCGTGGAATTCCGCTGACAACCATTGTTAACATGCTTACCAAAATAGCGGATTGCACTATGGGTTTAACTTTATCGGCTATGTTCTTTTCTCTGGCCATTTTGGTGTTTTGATTCATCTTGGTTCCCCTGTGTTGTGATTGACTCATCAGTATCTGTGAAGCCATTGTTATGCAATACCCGGACCAAAGATGTGTGCTTCATCACCTTGCGAGGTAGGAGTACGGGGGTAAGTGTGATGGGGGTCACTTAAGACCTAAAAGATGGAAGTCCCCGATGATCCTATTCAACCCTTCATCAGCCGTCGGGGTGATCGCTGGAACAGAAAACCAGGTGATTCTCCGGCGACTAACGGGTACGCGCGTCTGATGGCGTGCCGCTATGCGCCATAAATAGGAACGGCGCAAACCTGGTTGGTACGAGTGTAGAGTTGGTATATGCGGTCGAGCCGGTAATCTGTTCCAATTAGCGTCCGTGAGTAATCGTGTTCTGGCTACAACTCATCACAGGAAATCCTTATGACTACTAGAGAACCCATCAGTACCGACGGCGCACCCGATGCCATTGGCCCGTACTCACAGGCGGTCCGCGCTGGCCAGGTGGTCTACCTGTCCGGGCAGATTCCACTGAATCCTGCGACCATGGAAATTGTTGAGGGAGATATTGAAGTGCAGGCCCGGCGGGTTTTCGACAGTCTTGCTGCCGTGGCGAGTGCGTCAGGCGGCAGCCTTGCCGATATCGTCAAGCTGACCATTTACCTGGTCGATCTGGAACAGTTTGCTCAAGTAAACAAGGTAATGACTGAGTATTTCGAGCCGCCCTACCCGGCACGCGCAACGGTAGCCGTCGCAGGCTTACCCAAAGGCGTTCCGGTCGAGGTTGAGGCGATTCTCCATCTACCCGATTAGTTGGCCGTTGCGGTTGCCGAGCAAAAAGTGCTGGGGCTTGCGCAACCAGAGCAGTATCAAGCAGTGTTTCAGGGTTTGTTGAAGCTGGGTTTCTTATGGGTGACACTAAACCGGTAGCCATTACCGCTTTAAAAGGGGTTGGACCGCAACTGGGAGGAAAGCTCGGTCGGCTGGGTATCAGCACGGTTGTCGATCTGCTGTTCCATCTTCCGTTGCGTTACCAGGATCGCACCACCCTGGCCTCCATCGGCAGTTTGCGTCCGGGCAGTGAGGCGTTGATTCACGGACGCATAGAAATCAG
The DNA here is from genome assembly GCA_014239255.1 of Gammaproteobacteria bacterium. Taxonomy (GTDB): domain Bacteria; phylum Pseudomonadota; class Gammaproteobacteria; order Arenicellales; family UBA868; genus UBA868. Next base: position 18,240 of record JAAZZE010000008.1, on the reverse strand, counting down.
CGGCGCGCGCTTTGGGCGCCGCCGCAGTTTGGTCACCGTGATTTCAGATGATACGGGCCGTTTGACCATGCGCCAGTTTCATTTCAGTGGAGCGCAGCAGCGTGGCCTGCGCCGCGGAGGGTGCATCCAGTGTTATGGTGAAGTCCGTGCCGGCCCATCGGGTTTGGAAATGGTGCATCCCGAATATCGCTTGCTGGATTCTTTGGATAACAGCATCACAGAGGCGACACTGACCCCGGTATATCCTGGTACCGAAGGTATTAGCCAGCGCAAGTGGCGTGATCTCGCTGGACAGGCACTGACCAGATGTGGTCACGATATCCCTGAGCTTCTGTCCGAATTTCCCGAAACTGTTTCGGCACATCTATCACTTGGAGAGGCTCTGGCGCTGTTGCACCGCCCACCGCCTGGCTCAGATCTGGTTGCATTGCGAGCAGGCACGCACCCAGCCCAGCGTCGACTGGCTTTTGAAGAGTTGCTTGCCCACCATCTGGCACTGCGCGGGCGCCGGACCCAACGCGATTCGCTGACAGCCGTGCCAATTCCGCCTTCAGCCAGGCTCTGGCCGACCCTGCGTGGGCAACTGGATTTTGATCTCACCGGTGCGCAGCAGCGGGCGATCGGCGAAATACTCGCAGATATAGCTAAGGCACATCCGGCATTGCGGCTGGTACAAGGTGATGTGGGCTCAGGCAAAACGATTGTGGCAGCCGCTGCCGTTGTTGCAGCTGTTGAGGCGGGTCAACAGGCCGTTGTAATGGCGCCTACAGAACTACTTGCCGAACAGCATCTGGCTGTTTTTGGATCCTGGCTATCCCGGCTTTCCCTTGAGCCGGTGTGGTTGAGTGGGCGCTTAAGCAAGCGTGAACGTCGGCAAGTTTGCACTTCGCTCGCAAACGGTCAGGCCCGGGTTGCGATTGGCACTCATGCTTTGTTTCAAGATGACGTGTCGTACGACCAGCTCGGACTGGTTGTCGTTGATGAACAGCACCGCTTTGGCGTTGCCCAGCGGCTCGCTTTGCGTGACAAAGGGCGCATAGATGATCACGCACCGCACCAACTGATTATGAGCGCGACGCCAATTCCACGATCGCTGACCATGGTGATGTATGCCGATATGGATATCTCGGTGATCGATGAAATGCCGCCCGGTCGACAGCCAGTGGAAACGGTGGCATTACCGAACAGTCGACGCTTAGAGGTGCAGGACCGCATCCGCGAAGCCTGCGCTCGTGGCCACCGGGCATACTGGGTCTGCCCGCTGGTGGAGGATTCTGAAGTACTGGCGGTACAGGCGGCGACCAGTCGTGCCGAAACGTTGCGCGCCGAACTGCCGGACTTGGTGATTGCCTTGTTGCATGGCCGTACCCCCTCAGCAGAAAAAGAAGCCACGATGAATGATTTTCGTTGCGGCCGTACAGATGTGTTGGTAGCGACCACCGTCATCGAAGTGGGTGTCGACGTGCCCGAGGCTTCTGTAATGGTCATTGAGAACGCGGAGCGCCTGGGCCTGTCACAACTGCATCAGTTGCGCGGTCGGGTGGGTCGCGGGGATCGCCAGTCGACGTGCGTGCTGATGTACCAGCCGCCGCTGGGCGCGCTGGCGCGCGAGCGTTTGGCCGCTTTGCGCCAGACCACCGATGGTTTTGCGATTGCCCAGAAAGATCTTGAACTGCGTGGCCCTGGTGAACTGTTGGGTACGCGCCAGAGCGGCGTGCCGCAGTTCCGGGTCGCAGATCTCGCGCGTGACAGGGCCTTATTACCGGCAGTAGAGACTACAGCGACCCGGTTGCTGCGGGACAACCCGGATCAGGTGTTGGGGTTGATTGCACGATGGCTGGGGCACGGGCTGGATTTTTCGGATGCGTGAGCGTTGTATTCATTACTGGCGACTGGCGCGTCTTGATCGGCCGGTCGGCTGGTTACTGCTGCTCTGGCCAACACTGTGGGCGTTGTGGATCGCAGGGGAGGGGCACCCGCACCCCGCCATCGTGGCCATCTTCGTGCTCGGGGTGATCACGATGCGTGCGGCGGGTTGCGTGATCAACGATATCTTCGATCGTGATCTTGATCCACTGGTCGAGCGTACACGTAACCGTCCGCTCGCGAGCGGCGCCGTCACCGTGCGCGAAGCGTTGATGATTTTTTTCTTGCTGCTGACCATAGCCTTTGGCCTCGTGTTGCTCCTCAATCGCCAGACGGTATGGCTGGCGGTGGTTGGTGCTGCGATAGCCGCAAGCTATCCCTTGGCCAAGCGATACACAAATCTGCCGCAGGTATATCTCGGCGTGGCATTTTCGTGGGGTATTCCGATGGCATTCACCGCACAGGACAGCCCGCTGATGCCGCTGGCCTGGTGGCTGCTGGGCACCAACCTAATTTGGACGGTCGCTTATGACACGATGTATGCCATGGCAGATCGTCCTGATGATCTGAAGGCCGGCATCAAGTCGAGCGCGATACTGTTTGGGCGTTTTGAGCTCGCCATTAATGCGTCGCTGCAGGCGATAACGCTTTTGAGTCTCGCGTTAATGGGGTTGTATCTGGGCTTTGGTGTTATTTTTTATCTCGGCCTTGGCGCCGCGGCCCTCACAGCCGTCTATCAACTTTATCTCTGTAAAGACCGTGATCGGCAGCGGTCTTTTAAGGCTTTTCTGAATAATATTTGGTTCGGCGGATTTGTATTTGCGGGACTCTTTTTTACCTATGTATTCAAGACCGCCTCCATATAGAACCAAAAACAATCATTCCGGCATGAGTGTCCCCAAGCATAGTGCCTGTTTCTAGCTCGTGCATTTCATACTATCTGGCGAGTACAGCGATGCCAGCAGATTCGCTGGATCAGATCAAAAAGGCTGATCTCTAAGCCACGCCTCGAACCGTGTTGCTGCCGCAGACAGGCGTTGGTTTTTTGCTGGGATCACATAATAGCCATAGCCTTCCAGTGATATCTCGGAAAGGGGAGCCAATAAGCCTGCATCAATCTCGGGCTTTGCCAGTTCATCAAGCAACGCGATGCCATTACCGGATATCACTGCCTGAAGCCGGTTATTGGCATCCGGCAAGTGCACAGGCTTATGTCGTGGTGCATAGTCGAACCCAGCCAGCGCGTGCCAGAGTTTCCAGCCTTCCATGCCTGATGCGTCTGGCAAAAGGGGCGCCTCGGTGACGATGTGGGCCAGCCCGACCTTCACCACTCTTTCAATGATTTCAGGATTGGCCAGCGGAACTGTGCGAGACGGGTAGAGGAGTGTCCCCTGGCGATTGCCCGTCTCGGTGTCACACCAGAACACGGTCATGTCCAACACCGGGTTTTGTAGATCGGCCACCGTGTTGATCGGTTCCACCCTGAGCGCGATATCCGGGTGGTTATGCGTGAAATCCGACAGTCGAGGCCCCAGCCAGCGTGAGATAAACCAGCTATGCGCCCCAACGCAAAGCGTCTCATCCGACCCGTCGCGCAACTCGGAAATCACCGCCTCAAGCTGTCCAAAGTGGCGCTTTGCCTCGCTCCAGAGTGACTCTCCCTTAGGGGTCAGCCTGATATGGGTATGGCGGCGCTCGAACAGCTGGAAGCCAAGTTCGCCTTCCAATTTGGCGATCTGGTAACTCACCGCCCCTTTCGACATGTGCAACGTATCGCCTGCCGCGGTGAAGCTCATCTTCTCGGCCACAGTGCAGAATAATTTCAAGCTGTCAAAAGATCGAAAGCGCATGGCCCTGTTTAATTGAGTGGAACACAGAGATCAAGAAATTGGGCTTGTTCAAATCCGTGGTCCGAGCCTAACCTGCGGGCAGGGAGACATCATCATGACACCACGCGATCCAATTGCACAGTTGCCAACCCACGAGGTTATCAACATGCCGCCGCATATGGGGGATCAGGACCTCTGGCAGGATGACCGGGCTCTGCGCCATTGGACCAAAGTCGAGGGCGGCGCAGGCCATATTGACCATCTGGCGCATGTTGGACGACTGACGGGGTTGGATGAGACCTTTGAGAAGGCGGGTCAGGCCAATCGTCATGGGCCGGAATTGCGTGCGTTTGACCGCCACGGCATGCGGATCAATGCGGTTGAGTTTCATCCTGCCTATCATGATTTGATGGACCTCGCGATTTCCAACAAAGTGCATAATTTTGCCTGGCATTATGAGGGCAATGCAGGGCATGTGGGCCAGTCTGTTCTGACCTATATGTTCAGCCAGCCCGAAGGCGGCGTGATGTGCCCGATGGCTATGACCTATTCCGTTGTACCGTCGCTGCGTATGGCGCCGTTCGTGGCACAGGAATGGATGCCGCGCATCCTGTCCACGCAATATGACAGGCGCGACATTCCGGTGGAGGAAAAAACCGGCGCGATGATCGGTATGTTCATGACCGAAAAACAGGGCGGATCGGATGTGCGAGCCAATTCGACCGTGGCTGTGCCGGATGGTGATGGCTATCTTCTGACCGGACACAAATTCTTTTGCTCGGCCCCGATGTCTGATGCGTTTCTGGTGTTGGCCAATACTGACGGCATGGGGATTTCCTGTTTCCTCGTTCCGCGTTGGCGGCTCGATGGCACACGCAACAATCTGTTTATCCAGCGGATGAAGGACAAGCTGGGTAATAAATCCAACGCCTCGACCGAGATGGAGTTTCAGGACACCTACGGCGTGATGGTGGGCGAGGAAGGGCGTGGCATCCGCACGATCATCGAGATGGTTATCGGCAACCGGCTTTACTGCGCCATGTCCTCGGCCGGGATCATGCGGCAGGCGCTGGTGCAGGCGTTGCATCATACATCGCATCGGTCGGCCTTTCAAAAACGGCTGATCCAGCAACCATTGATGCAAAATGTTCTGGCTGATATGGCGGTCGAGGCTGAGGCCGCGCTAGCCTTTGGCCTGCGCGTGGCGCGTGCCATGGACAATTTCGATGATCCGGCCGAAGCGGCATTGGCACGTATCGCCACGGCGGTGGCGAAATACTGGAACACCAAACGCTGTCCTTCGCTTGTGGTTGAAGCGCTCGAATGCCATGGCGGTCCGGGCTATGTTGAGGAAAGCATCATGCCCCGGCTCTACCGGGAGGCGCCGCTAAACTCGATCTGGGAAGGGTCTGGCAATGTCATGGGGCTGGATGTCATGCGCGCCATGGGGCGCGAAGTCGAGGCGATCCCCGCCCTGATGGCGGAACTAGAGAAGGCGCGTGGAAACCACTCCAACCTTGATCGTGCCATTGATGACCTGCGCGATGAACTGGCCAATACTGACGGGATTGAAGGCCGCATGCGCATGATCACCGAGATGATGGCGCTGACCCTGCAAGGCGCTCTTTTGACCAGCCACGGCGCACCAGAGGTAGCCGAAGCCTTCTGCGCCTCGCGTTTGGCTGCGCGTTATCGCGGAGCATTTGGCACGCTTCCCTCAGGGTGTGATCTGGACGCAATCATCACCCGCGCCCTGCCCGGTTAGAAGTTAGCAATCAAGCCAAAGGAGCCATGGTATGGCCGGATTGGTACTTCCCATAATCTCAAGCTGCGCGCGATCGCCCTGGTTTAAGGCGACGCGCGATTTGACAACGGCTTACGGAGATCACGAAGGGCGGCTGACACCTGTGATCTTTGAACGCCCTATTGCCGATGAATATCGCGTTTTGCGCACTCGCGCGGGTATCTTTGATGTGCCCGAACGCCCGTTGGAAATTCGTGGCCCGGACGCGGGGGCATTTCTGGATTACGTCTTCACCCGAAAGGTCAGCACCATGGCCGTTGATCGGGGTCGCTATGGGCTGATGTGCCACGATGATGGAGGCATCGCCTGTGATGGTGTGGTGTTCCGTTTGGCCGAAGACTGGTTCTGGTACGTACACGCGGATCGCGATGTGTTCACATGGCTGAACGCTTTGAAGTTCGGCCACGACGTAAAGATTCGCGACCCGCAGGCCTGGGCGATCCAGATTCAAGGGCCAACCAGCTTGGATATCCTTGACGCCTGTGTTGATGGTGGCGCGCCAGAAGGGTTCAAGTATTACCACGCGCGGCAAGTCACGGTTGGCGGACAAAAGGTTCTGATCAGCCGGACGGGCTGGACTGCTGAGAAGGGTTTTGAAGTTTACAACATGGACCCGAACGTAGATGGTGTGGCGCTGTGGTCCCACCTTATGGCGGCGGGCGCACCGCTTGGGATGGAGATCTTGTCGACCTACGCCATGAACCCACGCCGGATCGAGGCGGGCATTCTGAACTACGGCACCGACATGGGCTGGGACACCACGCCGTTTGATCTGGGCTTGGGTATGTTTGTAGATTTTGAGCATGACTTCGTCGGGCGCGATTCTTTGCAGGTCGCACCACAGGCCCCTCGCTTCTCCGGTTTTGTGACCGGCGCGGCAGACGTGAAATGGAACGCGCCGGTCTTTGTCGGCGAACACCCCGTGGGTCGCGTCAAAGCGTTCGAGCCTTCACCAACGCTGGGCACAGGCATTGGATATGTTCTGTTTGACAGTGCCGATGCCATGGTGGCTGACGCTTTCACCGTGAAGGACAGGATGGGCGCCCAGCATAATCTGACCCTGCACCAATTACCTTTCTTTGATCCCGACAAGAAAATCCCCCGTGGCATCGAGGCGATGGCGTACAAAGGATGAAAGACTGTGCAGAGGCCAGGCGCCGGACCAATCTGAAACGGCTTCTCACCCCACGCCACATCGCTTTTGTGGGTGGGCGAGCGATAGAAGGTTGTATCAATGCTACCCGTAAATCTGGCTTTACCGGGCAAATCTGGGCGGTGCATCCGGAATACACGGAACTCGCCGGCGTCGCTTGCGTACCCAGCCTTGCGGATTTATCCGAGCCGCCCGATGCCGCCCTGATCGCCGTATCGCGCGAGCGTACGGTAGACGTGGTGGCCGAACTTAATGCTATGGGGGCTGGCGGGGCGGTGTCCATAGTCGGCGAATTCGCGGAAACTGGTGAGGCTGGCGCAGCTCTACAGGCCCGGCTGGTTGCGGCGGCAGATGAACTGGCGGTTGTTGGCCCGAACTGCCTGGGCGTGATGAACATGTTTGATGGCGTGGCGGTCTGGGGCGGTGACAACGTGTTTTCGCCTGTTATGGGTGATGGTGTCGCCCTGATTAGCCAGTCGGGTTATGTCGCCTATTCGGTGACCAATGTTGAGCAGGCCCTGCCGCTGGGCTATGCAATTTCGATGGGCAATCAGGCCGTGCTGAATGTTGCCGATTACATTGACGTTATGCTGGATGATCCCCGCGTGCGCGCCATCGGACTCTACCTTGAAGGGATCGTGGATATAGCCGCGTTCAGCATGGCCGCCCTGCGTGCAGTGAAACAGGGTGTGCCGCTTGTGGCGCTGAAGGCGGGTGGCACGCAGGAAAGTGCTGAACTGGCGCAAAGCCATTCCGGCACCTTGGCTGTGGACAACGAAATCTGGTCAGCACTTTTCCGTCGGTTCGCAATTGTCGAAGCAGGCTCCCCCAAGGCGCTGATTGAGGCGCTCAAATTGTTGGGCAGCCCCAAGCCCCCCAAAGGCAACCGCATTGTGGCCGCAGCCAATTCCGGCGGTTACGCCGCAATGATCGGGGAAAAAGGGCGCGATGCCGGGCTGGAATTTCCTGCGCCGACTGAAACCCAGCGGGATAAGCTGCGTCAGACCGTCCCAGAGCTGGTTTCTCTGATGAACCCGCTAGACTGGAACCTGCCGTGGGCGGCGATGTCGACACCGGAAACCTCGGACAATGGTCTGGGCATTATGATGGATGATCGCTGTGATCTTCTCGTCTACTTTGTTGACTGGCCACGTGATCCGGATGTGGCCGATGTCTGGTGGTGGACGCTTGCGGGGCTGATCCAGTTGAACGACCGCATGGATTGCCCCGTGGTGATCGCCAGTGTCTTGCCCGATGGTTTGCCGGCTGATCTGCGTCTCCGGCTGGCCGATGCAGGGGTGGTCACACTGCAAGGGTTGGACGACACGCTCAGCGCGCTCAGCGTAGCGGTGCGCTATCCCGTTTTGCGTGCGCAGATTCTGGCCGATCCTGAGAGCCGTTTGTTGCCTGTTCTGACCAGTACAGCTCAACCAGTGATCACGCTGAACGAGGCCGAAGGCAAAGCCCTACTTGCGCAACATGGCGTACTGGCCACGAACCACGCGACAGGCACAGCCGAGGAGGTCATTGCCGCCGCAGACAGTCTTGGGTATCCGCTGGCGGTCAAACTGCTCAATGCTGATCTGGCGCATAAGAACCACGCCGGGGCTGTACATCTGGATATCAAAGACGCAGCAGGTGTAGAGCAAGCAATCAGCGCCATTCAAGCCTCTGTCAGCCGGTATGACGCCAGCCTCGACACCGGTCATTTCCTGATCGAACGCATGGTGGTCGCCCCGCGCAGTGAATTCATTGCTGGGGTCAGCTACAAACCGGGGATCGGTCATGCACTGGTGATTGGGCGCGGTGGAATCGACGTCGAAGAGCTGAAGGATTTCACTACACTGCTGCTACCTGCAAGTGTGGCGCAAATCGACGAAGCGGTACGCGGGCTTAGCCTGGCCCGCAAGCTGCGGCTGGACCAACGCGACATACCCGCAGTGGTCAAAGCGGTCAGTCAAATTGTCGAATTCACCACTCAATATCGTGACAGGCTGGTGGAGTTGGATGTGAATCCCATCATCCTGGATGCGGCTGGGAACTGCACTGCAGTTGATGCCTTAGTAAGGATGAGATCATGAGAGAATCCGTTATCGTCTCGACCGCAGGGAACCCCTATTGAGGTTGCCTTAAAGGGTGCATTGAACAAGATCAAATCCCCTACCATGATGGGTCACGCCATTCAGCACGCGGTTGAGCGTGCAGGGGTAGACCCCGGGTGGATCGAAGTTTGTTGAAAAGGATCAGGTTTTGACAAATCGTGATGTATACCCGCTGACCAGCTTCCACTGGGGTACCTATCGGGTTGAGACACGGGATGATGAGGTTGTGGCCCTGCATCCGTTCGAGGAAGATCCTGATCCATCCCCCATTGGGCAAGGCTATGTTGGTGTGCTGAACGGCCCTGACCGGATCACCGCCCCGATGGTGCGCAAAAGCTGGCTGGAGGGTGGTCCGGGCACGGCAGGCGCGTTGCGCGGCAAGGATGATTTTGTCGAGCTCGGCTGGGACGAGGCCGAGCGCCTGGTTGCCACAGAATTGCGCCGCGTGATCGACACCCATGGCAACGAAAGCATCTTTGCCGGGTCCTATGGCTGGGCCAGCGCGGGGAGGTTCCACCATGCGCAAGGCCACCTTAAGCGGTTTTTGAACCTCATGGGTGGTTTTACCAAATCGGTAAACACCTACAGCTTGGCCGCTGGCGAAGTGATCCTGCCGCATGTGCTGGGCGGTGCGGAGTTCATCTACGGCGCGACCAGCTGGCAATCAATTATCAATGATTGCGATCTGATGGTGGCTTTTGGCGGGCTGCCGCTCAAAAACGCAGTCGTTGGACAAGGCGGGGTGGGCGCGCACCGTACCGGCCCCGCCTTACTGGAAGCAAAAGCTGCTGGCGTTGATTTCATCAACATCTCGCCACTCAGATCAGATATTCCAGAGGCACTTGAGGCAGATTGGCTGGCGCCCCGACCATCAACCGATGCCGCGCTGATGATCGGCCTGGCGTATGTTTTATTGAGCGAAGATTTGGCAGACCGCACATTTCTCGACCGTTGTACGGTTGGTTTTGACGAATTTGCAGCATATCTGACCGGCGAGACCGATGGCGTTGCCAAAACCGCAGATTGGGCCGCTGACATCTGCGAACTATCCGCTGAAACAATCTGCAATCTGGCGCGCCGAATGGCCGGGGGGCGTACGATGATCTCGGTTGCCTGGGCGCTGACCCGGCAAGATCACGGCGAACAACCGTTCTGGCTGGGCACGGTCCTGGCCGCCATGCTGGGGCAGATTGGTCTGCCTGGTGGTGGTATCGGATTTGGCTATGGTGCAACAAATACCGTCGGGCTGGAGCGTGCGTCACCCCGGTTTCAGGCGCTGCCACAGGGACACAACAAGGTCAAAACTTTCATCCCCGTGGCGCGCATTACGGACCTTTTGGAAAGTCCCGGCGGCTCATTTGATTACAACGGTAAAACCCACACCTATCCCGACACGCGGTTAGTCTGGTGGGCCGGTGGCAACCCGTTCCATCACCACCAGGACCTGAACCGTCTGCGCCGTGCCTGGGCCAGGCCCGAAACGGTGATCGTCAACGATTGGTGTTGGAACGCCCTCGCGCAACACGCTGATATTGTCCTGCCCTGCACCACACCGCTGGAACGTAATGACATTAACCTGTCGCCACGCGATCCCTATCTGGTGATGATGGATCAGGCGGTGGCGCCCGCAGGACAGGCGCGAGACGACTACGATATTTTCCGGGGTATCGCCCAACATCTGGGCATCGAAGAAACGTATACCGAGGGGCGCGATGCCGGGGAGTGGATCAGGTGGCTTTACGATGCCTCACGCCAATCCGCCGCGCAGGCCAAGGTTGAACTGCCGCCGTTTGATCAATTACGTGCCAAAGGCTGGCACAAGCTGCCTGTGCCGGAAGCACCGCACGTCATGCTTGAAGATTTCAGAGCTGATCCGGAGGCGCACAAGCTTCGTACGCCAAGTGGCAAGATTGAGATATTTTCGGAACGGATCGCGGGTTTTGGTTATGGCGATTGTTCCGGCCACCCAATCTGGATGGACCCGGCGGAATGGCTGGGACATGCCAGGAAAGGACAGCTGCACCTGATCTCCAACCAGCCGAAAAACAAACTGCATAGCCAACTTGATTGTGGGCGGATTTCTCAGGCAGATCGCATCGCCGGATATGAACCCGCCCTGTTGCACCCTGCAGATGCCGCTACGCGAGGGATCAGACAGCACGATATCATCAGAGTGTTCAACCGCCGCGGGGCCTGCCTCTGCGCGGCAGTTCTTTCAGAAGACATCCGTCAAGGTGTGATCCAGATCAGCACCGGCGCTTGGGTGGATATAAAGGGCGACACGGGATTGTGCCGACAAGGCAATCCCAACGTACTCTGCCTCGACAAAGGCACATCCAAGCTCGGCCAAGGCCCCATCGCACATTCTTGCCTCGTCGATATTGAGCCCGAGGGAACAGAATATGCCCCTCAATAGCGCGTCTTTCTTGGAGTTAGGCGTTCGCCAGAATTAGCGTTGCGATCAGGCCGGCTCGAGATTGGCGTAGGCTAAGACCAGCCATTTACTGCCGGCTTGCTCAAACTGGACCTGCACTCTTGCGTGCTCGCCCTGACCCTCGATCATCACCACGGTGCCAAGTCCGAATTTCTTGTGCTGGACGGTGGCGCCAAGGCGTAATGCCGTAGGTGAGCTACCGTTGGCCTTGTTGATGTGAGCAATATTGGGATTGGTTTTTTTGACGGCGCGGGTGCGAAGCCCGGCGCCGGCACGGACATCCTCCATCAGACCTTCCGGAATCTCTGATAGAAAACGCGAGGGACTTGTCGCGTTATCGCGGCCATAAAGGCGGCGTACTTCGGCGCAGGTGAGATACAGCTGCTCCATGGCGCGGGTCATGCCCACATAACAGAGCCGGCGCTCTTCTTCGAGACCGCCGGGCTCATCGATGGAGCGCTGATGGGGGAAGAGCCCTTCTTCCATGCCGCACAAAAACACCAGCGGGAACTCGAGGCCTTTTGCGGAGTGCAGGCTCATCAGCTGCACGCAGTCCTCCCACTCGGCCGCTTGGCCCTCACCGGCTTCAAGCGCTGCGTGAGCGAGAAAATTCGAGAGCTCATCGAGGGTGTCGTCTTCTTCTGCCTCGGTTTCAAAGTTGCGCCCGGCGCTGACGAGCTCTTCAAGGTTTTCAACGCGCGTGATGGCTTTTTCGCCGCGTTCTTTGCGGTAATGGTCTATAAGACCGCTGCGGCTGATGGCGAGATCGATTTTTTCCGGCAGGTCATGATCGGCGGCGTCCCGTGCCAGTTGTTCAATCAGGGAAATGAAGGCGCTCAACGCGCTTTTGGCTCGGCCCGGCAGGGCATCGGATGCGCATAAGGATTGTGCGCCGGTCCACAGTGAGGTGCGGTCAGTGCGGGCCTGCTGACGTACGATCTCGACAGTGCGCGCGCCAATGCCGCGTGGCGGTACGTTAACCACCCGCTCGAAAGCAGGGTCGGAGTCACGGTTGGTCACGAGCCGCAGGTAAGCCAAGGCGTCCTTGATCTCGGCGCGCTCAAAAAAGCGCAGTCCGCCGTACACCCGGTACGGAATCCCCTGGGACAGCAGGAGTTCTTCAAAAACGCGCGACTGCGCATTGGAGCGATACAAAATGCCGATGCTGTCACGGCGCCGGCCTTGGCCCTGCCACGCCTGAATTCGATCGATGACAAAGCGTCCTTCATCCAGTTCGTCCATCGCCCCGTAAACCCTGATGGGTTCCCCGTCCTCGCCCTCGGTCCAGAGGTTTTTACCGAGGCGTCCGGTGTTCTGGTCGATGACCGCGTTTGCCGCATTCAGGATATTGCCACTAGAGCGATAGTTCTGTTCGAGCCGGATTACCTGGGTGCCGGAGAAATCCTGCTGTAGTTGGTTCATGTTCTCGACCCGCGCACCCCGCCAGCCGTAGATCGACTGATCGTCATCTCCGACGGCGGTGATCTGCGCATGGGCCTCGGCCAGCAGTTTGAGCCAGCGGTATTGAATGGCGTTGCTGTCCTGGAATTCATCTACCAGGATGTGCTGAAAGCGCTGCTGGTAGTTGTCCAGCAGCGACGGTGTTTGTTCCAGAAGTTCGAGGGTGCGCAGCAGCAGTTCCGCAAAATCGACTAGCCCAAGACGTTGGCAGGTTTCCTCGTAATGGGTATACACCCGGATGAGGGTCTGTTGGTGACTGTCTCCATTGTCCTGAACCTGAGTCGCCCGCCGACCTTCTTCTTTTTGGCTGTTGATAAACCACTGGATTTGGCGTGGTGGCCAGTAGCCCTCGTCTAGATTGAGCTCTTTTAGGGCACGCCGGATGACGCGGTACTGATCGTCTGAATCCAGGATCTCAAATCCCTTCGGCAGCCCTGCGAGTTCATGATGGTCTCGCAGGATGCGGTGTGACAGGCCGTGAAAAGTCCCGATCCACATCCCCCGCACCGAAAAGCCTAAAAAACCCTCGATGCGTTTTCGCATTTCGTTGGCGGCCTTGTTGGTAAAGGTCACTGCCAGGATCGAGTAGGGGGAGACCTCAAGTGCCTGTACGAGATACGCGATCCGGTAGGTTAATACCCGCGTTTTTCCGCTGCCAGCACCAGCCAACACCAGCATGGGTCCGGGTGGGGCACCCACGGCCTCGCGCTGCGGGTCGTTCAGGGCGTCGAAAATTTTAGAGACGTCCATCGCTACCGACGGTAGAACCGCTGGCTAATCAATCGGTTATCTTCCGCGAGCGGGGTTTTGGAACCAGCCCGCCAGTCCGATGGAGGTAGCTCTGGAAAATAGACGAGATCATCACCCGTGACCTCATCCGGCACCCACATCACATCAATGAAGTCGCAGTAACCAAGCGCAGCTTCGTAGAGTTTGGCGCCACCGATGAACCAGATGTCTCCCGGACAATCCGTGATAGCGGATTCGAGTGACGTAAAGCAGTCGACGTTATCAAAATGCGATCGCGTCACTACCCGGTTGTCACGTTTGGGTAGGGGTTTGCTGCCGATGGACTCAAAAGTGTTTCGGCCCATCACGATGGTGCTGCCGGTGGTCAGGCGTTTGAAGCGTTTGAGGTCTTCAGAGTAATGCCATGGCAGCGTGCCGTCATGCCCAATGACTCGCGCTGCGTTCATGGCGACAATAGCCGCTCGCGTGGGTTTCCCCTCAGCTGGCGACATGCGCGTTAGACAGCGACTTTAAAGGTGAGCGCAGGATGCGGATGGTAATCGTGCAGACGGAAAGTCTGCAGCAGGGATTCGGTATCGGCTTCCAGCACCGCCGTGACATCATCCAGATTCTGGACATCGGGACTGATTTCAAGGCGCGGCAGGGCCCGGGGCTCACGCGTAAGTTGTTCTTCGAGTCCTGGAACGTGATCGTACTCGGCCATAGAGCCATCGGCTTTGGCCGTGTATATATGTGCGTCGATCAGGGTGTGTCCAAAAAAGCCGGCGGGGATTCCACTGAAGCGGGAAATCAGTTCCAGTAAAAAGGCATATCCAGCGATGTTATATGGCAGTCCCAGCGCTACATCGCAACTGCGTTGGGTGAGATGCAGGCACAGCAGCGGAGCACCGCTTTCATCACGCTGCACATTGAGCACCCAGAATGCGTGGCACGGTGGCAGGGCGCTGGATTGGGCGTTCCCCGGGGCCCAGGCTGATACGACCAGGCGACGACTGTCGGGATTGTTGCGCAGCTCGCCAACTACCCAGCTGATCTGATCGTTGAAGCTCGTCTGATTATCGTTGTGTACCGGAAAATGTCGCCAGAAATTACCATAGGCGCTTGGTACTTTACCGTCTTCATCAGCCCACGGATTCCAGAAACGACACCCATGTTGGCGCAGCAGGTCGATACGGGTATCGCCGGAAAGAAACCAGAGGTTTTCGACAACAATGTTTTTCCAGGAGATCTCCTTGGTGGTCAGAAGGGGAAATCCCTGACGCAGATCAATCTGATAGTTGACATTGAATGTTGACAGAGTATCGACGCCTGTGCGATTGGCTTTGCGCTGGCCCGAGTCCAGAACGCGGCGAACGACTTCAAGGTATTGCTGCAAACAATTCTCCCGGGTAATGGTAATGCCGTGTGTTCTTTGTCCGTTTTAGCCGGTTTCCCGGAAAAAGTGCTCTACTGCCTTGCGTGCCACAGTGGCCGATTTTACATACCAGACTTTTCGGTTAATACACATGGCAGCGAAAGCCAGCTTGCGGCCGTTTTTTTCAGCATAACCGACAAACCAGTCATAGCGCCCTGCTGGAGTTTCTCCAGTGAGGCTGCCAGTTTTGCCGCCCACGTTAACGGCCTCCATGGTACCGCGCGCGAAGTTCTTGAACGAGGTGCGTGCTGAGCCATTAATCACGGTCTGTTGCATCAGGCTTTGCAACTCCTTGGCCGTGTCTGCCTTGACTATCCTCTTTCCGGTCGTGGTTTTAGCTTCATAGAGAATCAGGCCGTCTTCACCCACAATGGTTCGAACGAGGGTGGGTTGAACCCGACGGCCACCATTGACGGCAGCGGCTGCTATCACAGCACCGTGTACTGGTGACAAGGTGGTGGTCCGTGTATAGCCGGCTGCAGTTTCGGCTATTGACCAATCGTCGGTAGGATCCAGGTCTATGGCACTGGTCTCGAGAGTAAAGTCAGCACCCAGGCCCTGGCGAAAACCGAAAGCCTCGGCATAGGCCAAGAGTGTTTTTCCACCAACGAAACGCACGCCGAGTCGGGCGAAGACAGTGTTGACCGATTTGGCAAAGGCACTGGAAAGGGGGAGTCGCCGGGTCCACTGGTTATCCTTGTGTTCCAGGACGTTTTTCCGGTAAAGGCTCGTGGTTTTGCCATTAAAAGGAATCACGGTATTTGCGTTAGCCTTTCCAATGTCAATCGCTGCGGCTGCGGTAATGATCTTGAATACTGAGGCTGCAGGATAACTGGCCTTCAGTGCAAGGTTTTCGCTGTCGTTCCCATCACGCCGATGATCAACCAGGGCCAGAATCTCACCGTTATTCGGGTCCAGTGCAACAAAAACACCATAGTCGGGGTCGAAGTGGTTGAATACTTGGGCAACCGTGTTTTGCAGTTCGGGATCGAGCGTGTAGTGGATTGTAGCGGGGTAGTTTTTATTGCCGTGGCGGATCGTAATTTTTTGTGGGTAGCGGTTGGCGCTGATCGCGCGTGCGAGGGTATGACGTACCAATGGCCGGTCAACGCCCCAGATCTCCTGTCGTTGCCAGGACTTGGTGCCCAGGTTTTGAGGTGCGACCACAAGGCCTGCTACAAGCAGCATAAGCCACATGGGCACCAGCCAGGCAAAAGTCAGCCGTCGGCTTGACAGGAGTTTGATCTGCACAGGCTCGTTCATGAAGATGACTGGCTTTTTGTCAGGGTATCACGTGCCTCATTGACCAGAGCCGCAAGATAATCCGTGCCGCCACGGTCGGTATGCAGGCGTTGAATCAGCCGTCGGTGTGCTTCGATGACCTCCTTGCGTGAGGCATCAGTTGTGACACCGAGAATCTCACTTGCCTGTGATTCTGACATCGACCCCTGTGGCGGCGTTGTGTGGCCAGCAACTTCATCCTCGTTGCGCCAGGAATCACCCTGGGTGCGGTCAAGGTAGGCTTCCAGCAGTGCCGCAGACTGAGCATCACGGGCCCGACATTCTTGCAACAGGTCCAGGAGCTGTATTTTGGATAGATCACCTAGCCCGCGGCCCGCAAACGGGCCGCTGATGACTTCCCCGTTTAGTTCACCGCTATCATGGTCTAGCGTCATTCGCAGCATCTCGGTCTCAACCCGGGACGCCTGGCCGGAGCTTGGGCCCCGGGTGGTTTTGAACAGGTGCCACGCCTGCCGTGCGACCAGTAGCCGCTGCAGCCAGGGGGCCGCTGCGCTGATGATTGCGAACATCCAGGGAATTCGCCCGGTAACCACCAAAAGCAGCAAAGCTCCAGCCACGCCGTACAGTACGATTAGTTTCAGAGCACGGCTACGCTGGGCTGGGCTGGCCTTTCCCAGCCAGGATGCCAGCCACATCAAGCCAACCAGCGCGACCAGCGCCAGGAATACCCGTGCCAAGATCAGCGTCCGCCGTAAAGTTGCCGGGTCAGGCGCAAGGCTTCGCCACCGTGGTTACGGCCAAGTTCCCGAAGCGCTTTAGGCCCACCCGCAGCATAAACAGCCACGGCGCACAAGAGGTCGCGTAACTGAGCGGCACTGGCGGCATCAAAGCGACAATGCGCCCCACGAGTCAACTGGGCGATATGGGTGAAGGTTTTTGTAGCTGCTGGATCACTGCCGTCCTGAAACAGAAATACCGGTACCGCGAGGATGCCCAGTTGGCCAGCGAGGCGGGCCAGATTATCCGGGTCCTCCTCCACGCAATCGCCAACGAACACCAGCGCATTGACTTGGCCATGGGTTGCCTGCTTTATGGTGTGTTGCAACACTCGGGCGATTTGCGTTTGTCCAGCCCCACAGCGAATGGCAGTCATCACTGACAGCAACTCGTTAGCACGAGATGTCCAGGGGGCAGTTTTGAATTCACCGTAGCCGCGGTAGTAGGCAAGTTGTATGTCCAGCCCACCCAGCGCTGCCGTCTGTTCGAACATCTGTGCCTGTATATGACAGGCACGATCCCACAGCGGTTCGCGGCTGGCAGTGGCATCCAGCGCGAAAATCAGTCGCCCTCGGTCACCCTGGGGCGCCAGAGGCGCGCGGGCACGAACCTGCTGCAGGAAACTGTCCACAGCTTGACGGTTGGACTGGCGCAGAGAATTTTTTCGAGATGAAGCCACGGCGTAAACAAAACGGCAACGGAATGAGGAAACAATCATATCATCGTAGCCTGGAGTTATCGTAAGGAGTATGTTCGTGAATCTGGTGGCGATCCTGGAAGGGCTGACCCTGGGCGGTGCGTTGATAGTAGCTATCGGCGCCCAAAACGCATTTGTGCTGCGCCAGGGCCTCGTTCGTCAACATGTATTCGTGGTTTGCACCGTGTGCCTTGCCGGCGATGCCCTGCTGATTACTCTGGGCGCTGGAGGTTTGGGCACTATATTGCGGGCCGATGCACTAATCCTACGGTTCACGGCTTGGGCTGGTGCCGTTTATCTGATCGTGTTTGCGATTCAATCTTTCAGGCGGGCGGCAAAGCCTCAAGCGCTGGTTGCCACGGTGGGGGAAGCCAGGATGGGTAGTTTGGCCAGGGTCATCTCGAGTGCGCTGGCCCTGACTTTTCTAAACCCCCATGTGTATCTCGATACGGTGGTGGTTCTGGGTAGCGTCGCTGCGCGTTACGCAAGTGGCGACCGAGCCCTGTTTGCTGTTGGCGCGGTATTAGCATCGGCTGCCTGGTTTTATGGCTTGGGTTTTGGTGCGACGCGTTTGGCACCGCTCTTCAGCCGGCCTGGCACCTGGCGGATCGTCGACGGCGGAATCGCCGTGCTGATGTTGGTATTGTAGGCGTCATTGGTTCACTGGGCGCTGACTGCGGTCAATAGCCAGTAAATTTAGACCTCTCAGTC
>JAAZZE010000089.1 GCA_014239255.1 Gammaproteobacteria bacterium | reverse complement strand
AGATGTTGTCTATCCAGCGGGGACCAAAACCTGCTATGAGTCCTAAGGCCAATCCAATCAACAATGCGACGCCAATGGAGATTAATGAGACTTTCAGTGCAATCTGCCCACCTACGAGTACCCTGGAAAAAATGTCACGACCAAGTTGGTCTGTGCCAAGGAAGTGTTCTAGCGATGGCGATGCGAATGCCGCTCGAACATTGATCTGATTGGGTTCGTGAGTGGACCACCAATCCGCTCCTATCGCACTTACCAGAACAAAGGCAACAAGAAATAACCCAAGTGCGCCAAGGGGTGCATGCATGACTCGCCGCACCGTTCGAAATAAGCCGTGCCAAGCTCCCGACATTTTTTGTGTTTTTCGCAAAATAATTGAGTCAATCAATTTTTTGTTCTTAATCTCGGATCAACAATAGCATTAATTAAATCAGCCAAAGTCGTACTAACAACAAATAGCACAGTGGTAACCAGGACTGATCCCATAACTACTGGATAATTTCGACTGGTTACAGCTTCGTAGATCAACCGGCCGATTCCAGGTCGTGCAAATACTATTTCTGTAAAAACGGCGCTCGATAACAGAATGCCAATCCCCATACCTATCAATGTTATGGTTGGCAAAATAGCGAGACGTAGGATGTATTTAAAGACGACAGTTTGCTCTTTAAGGCCAAAGGCTCGCGCAGTACGCACATGAGCTTCCCCCATAATTTCCAACATTGAAGCTCTTACTAGTCGTGCTAGATATCCAACCCATCCGAGTCCAACTGCAAAGGCAGGAAGAACCAGATGCCTGATATAACTAACTAGTGAGCCATCACCCGCACCAATTGCAGGTAACCATTTTAGTGTTACAGCAAACAAGAGGACCGAATAAATTGCTACTAGGAAGGTTGGTATAGCAATACAACTTACTGACAGTACCCCCACAATTCGATCGATAAGACTGTTTTGAAAAACGGCTGCGAAGCAGCCCAGAGGAATGCCAATCAGTATTGCCCACCCGATGCCACAGAGAACGAGGTATATAGTATGTGGTAGCTGTTCGAAAACAATCGTATTGACTGATTTTCGCTTAAAGACATCTTGCCCCAGATCACCTCGGGCGACATTTCCAAGAAACTTAACTATTTGTATGGGCAAAGGATCATTGAGGCCCATTTTTTCGCGTACCTGCGCTTGTATTTCAGGGCTTGCTCTTGGCCCCAGAATGGTTTTTACAGGGTCACCTGGTACAAGATGAATCATCGCGTACAGTACAGAAACTGCTATGGTGATAGTCAGAATACCCAGACATATTCGTTTAATGAAATAGAACAGCATTGCGTCAAACCATAGCGTTGTGTGTCAAAACCCTGCGTTATCAATAGCCAGGGAAGTTGTGCCCTCATGAGGCTGCGTTTGAGTGGTATTATGCAGAATCCAGACAAAGGCAACACTTTGCGTCGTATTCTTTATGACAGAGTTGTTTTTGATTATGGATACTCGTTTTCGCAATTACAATGGAACCAGGCCATGCAATGGCTACAAAAGGTGAAGCTCTAAGGAGGAATTATGCTAGAAAATAAAATTAACAGACGCCAATTTATAGGCAGATCAGCGGCGGCGGCGGCACTTACAGCTCTCAAACCAGGAATGAGTTTTGCGGCTTCCGGTGATACTTTAACTATTCGAGCCCCTGGAGATATTGATACTACAGATCCTGGATTTTGGAAAAACACCACCGATCTTTGGGTCATGGATGCAGTCTTTCCTCGACTTATAAATTTTAAGAGCGGACCCAAGTGGGAATGGGAGCTATATTCTGCCGAATCAATCAGTCAACGGGATGCATTAACGATTGATTTCAAATTAAAACCCGGTTCCATGTGGACAAAC
Organism: Gammaproteobacteria bacterium; assembly: GCA_014239255.1. GTDB lineage: Bacteria > Pseudomonadota > Gammaproteobacteria > Arenicellales > UBA868 > UBA868. Next base: position 6,674 of record JAAZZE010000089.1, on the reverse strand, counting down.
GGTTATGGAGAATTAACAACCGCTGACGTCAAGTATTCATTCGAGCGTTATTTGGATAAAGAGCTTGCTACAGAAACAGGTGATAACTGGGCTCTGCTAGACCATGTAGAAGTACACGATAAATATTCAGGCACCATTCACTTAAAAGAGCCTTTTGCACCCCTCTGGTGGTTTGTTCTGCCTTATGCGACGGGCAGTATCCTATGTAAAGCCGCAGTGGAAAAAGCTGAGGGTCGAAAATTTACACTTGAGCCACCTGCTATGGGCGGTGCCTACAAGATTGTGGAGCACATGGCTGGACAGCGGCTTGTACTCGAAGCACACGACGGTTTCGCTGGGCCGAAGCCGCACTTTAGACGAGTTGAGATCCTTCCAATTACTGATTCCAAGGCCGCTGAAAATGCTGTGCAGGCTGGACAAGTCGACTGGACCCGGGTGAGCTTAAGTATCGTGCCGAAACTGCGAGCTAACTTGCCTGAGAACCTAAGCTTAGAGCTGAAATATGCGCCCGACAATGTTTGGATGGGCTTAAATCAGGCCAGCCCAAGACTGTCTGACATTCGTGTAAGACAGGCGATCCTGAAGGCAATCGACGTGGACGCGATACTTGATGGCGCGTATTTTGGTGTTGCCGAACGTGCGCATGGTCCAGTTTCAAAAGGTTTGTTGGGTTATCGTGAGGAAGCTCCTGCGGGACGGGATGTCGACGGCGCAAAAAAACTCATTGATGCGGCCGGAGCGTCTGGAACAACGATTACCCTGGATACACTTGCGGATGCGGACTTTTTGACCGGGGCCCAGATCGTACAAGCTAATTTAGCCGAAATAGGCGTCAATCTTGTGATTGAGTCACATGAGGGCGGTTCGTTTTGGTCGCTGGTTTCGACGAAGGGAAAAGAAGGCATCGATATGAATTTTAATCGATGGCTTGCACCGCCTGATCTAAGCTGGACTACCCAATGGCTTTTGTCTAGTCAAGCAGGAATCTGGAATTGGCAGTGGTTCGAAAGCAAAGAGTTTGACGATTTACACTTTGCTGCTCTTGGCGAAACAGATAATGTTAAACGTGCCCAGATGCTGATGAATCTACAACAAATGCTAGATGATAGTGCGTGCTATTTGTGGATCACTCAACCGCCACGGCCAATGGTATGGCAAAACAGCATTGTCCCTGCGATGAAACCTAACGGAGACCCAAGGCTCGAGTTATTCCAAAAAGCCTAAATGGTAGAAGGTAGTTAGGCCCTTTCCCGCTTGCCGAGGGGGAAGGGCCTTTTTCGTATCTCTCGAAAGTACGAATCCGCGTTCCTTCTGGACAATCTAAGAAAGATTGCTACGGCATCAGCTGCTTAAACGCATTCCAGAGCGGGGCATATCTCTCGCTGTCTCATAGACCCTGATCATCGCTGACACGACTCTTAACCGTCGTCAGACTCCGACAAGAGCTGCGCAATCCAGCGGTGAAACGCGTGAACACTGGGTTCGTACCCGGGTGAATACCGGCCCGCCCGGGCCAGCGACGACGATAGGCCCAGTTGCTGGGTCTCGATCACGGGGATATCTTCAGCCAGACCGGCTTCCATTCGACGCTCATAGGCACTCAACTTGGTCGCAAAATCGGCTTGCTCGACTGAGGCCTGCGGGAAACAAACGGTCATATTAACCCGGGTTAACGCCGGCGTGAGTGGTATCGCCTCGAATATCCAGACAGCATCAATAGACGCCGCAAAGGTGAGATTAGGGAAAACCCAACTGTACCGGGTACCCCGCAAGTTGCGCCCCGATAATCCCGGCAAGGGTGGCAAAGGCCCGGTCCCGTCGTCCACCTTGCCCGTACTGCTGACACCTCGGTGTTCCCCGAACTGGGTACTGAAATTCCCTGCGACCTTATCTAGAGGATCCGGCGATGCGTAATAGACCGAAAAAGTGCTCGGATGCACCTTTTGCAGGTGGTAATACTCATTGAACACTTCAAGAAAGATTTTCCAGTTACAACGCACCTCAAATTCTCTGGTCGATGCGGTTATGAGGTCGCCCAATCGCCAGGGGCTATGTACCGCCTCAAAATCACCCAGCCAGGTGTCAATCGGGGGGGCTGTGCCATCCACATTGACAAATGCAAACCCAGCGCGTGACGCCGCCGGCACTGCAACCAACCCATAGTCGGCGTGACAGAAATCAACTGCATCGTCCATCCGTGGAGCCGCCAGCAACGCGCCATCAAGGCCGTAAGTCCACGCATGGAACGGACAAACGATCCGTTTACAGCGCCCACGGCCCGGTGGCAATAACTGCGTGCCTCGATGCCGGCAGGTGTTCGCAAAGGCCCGGAGCTGGTGCGATGAATCCAGTAGCAGCACCAGCGGGGTACCGCCAACGTCGAGGGCGAGGTAATCACCCGGTACGACCAGATCGTCGAGGCGTCCAACACTGACCCAACCGCCTCGAAATGCCTGATCCATCTCCCTGTCAAAAAGCGTTTCATCGACGTAGCATACCGGTGGCAGGGATTCTGCCATCTCGACCGGTCTTAACACCTTTTCGAAATCTGCTTTATTCAGCACCTGACCCCCTGAGTATGGTCCCACAACAGGTTATCTACCCTCGATCACAGCGGACAGTCCTTGCTCGTTTCAAGCGGTCCAACTCCTCAAGCCAGGCTTCTAGAAATCGGTGTAAGTGGGTGTGGTTCCGTTCTGAGGCCAGCAGTTGAATCCTAAACCGACCCGCACACCCCTAAATTCGAATATTAGTTACTATAGTCGGGCTCTTCTTTGTCTAGTACTTTACGTAATTCGGAGAAATGAAGATCCGCACTATAACTAAAATCTTGCCAATCCTGTGACGTACGATTAGCGACTTCTTCCGAAACCACTTTTAACGGTTGCCCTGTCATATATGCTGTAACTAAGGTCTCGCATGCCCTTTCTAAGTGATAAAGCTCATCAAAAGCAAGAGCGACGGTCGGCGCTACGACAGTTACCCCATGATTACCCATAATCAAAATTTGCTTATCAGTCAGTTTATCGCACAGCCGATCCGCCTCGGTTTGATCAACAATCATGCCCGAAAATTCACTGTCAAAGGCGACCCGTCCGTAAAACCGCATACTGACTTGGTCGATTGGATAAATGGTGCTGTCGACTAAAGCTGCTAGGACTGTTGCGTATTTGGGGTGAAGATGTAATACACACCTTGCTTTTTCGACTTTCTGAAGTATCTGTCCGTGCAAAAGCCAGGCAGAAATATTTGCTTGGTCAGTACCGGTGTGGTCATTTAGATCCACAAGTATGAGGTCACTACCCTTCAAGGTTGAGAAATAGCGGCCATCTGGATTAATCAAAAACTTGTCTCCGCTATTGGATACAGATAGGCTGCAATGGTTTCCAGCAGCTTCTTGTAAACCTTCACGAGCAGCCCAGCGTAAGACAGCAGCGAGATCAGACCGCTCTTTATAAAATCGATCATCCATATTTCAATACCTCCAGATGCTTAGCCACATTGCATGGACTACAGGGTATGCTAAAAGTGGCTATCATCGAATTGTACTAAGTTTTGTGATAAAGCCAGTAGTAGGTTGTTCTTGGCTAATGCTCTAGCATGAAAATTAGATAAGGTAGGCTATAGAGAAGACATATGAACGGGTGGCACGACGTAGGCGGGGTGCATGGATTCGGTCCAATATTGCCGAATCGAGAATGTGAGGAGCCGGTGTTCCAGGCTGAATGGGAGGCACGGGTATTTGCGTTGACTGTTGCCGTTGAATATCTTGATAAGTGGAACCTGGATGAATCTAGGTATGCTATCGAGAAACAGCAGCCAGCGGACTATCTGAAAAATTCTTACTATGAGAATTGGTTGATTAGTCTCGAAAGATTAATGATTGAAAAAGGTTTAATCACCTATAAGGAATTGGAATCGGGAGTTATGAACGCTAATTCGCCGCTCAATGAATTCACACCTCTACATGTCGATGAGGTTGAAGGTTACATCTACGAAGGCAGTACAACCCAAATGGATATTAAACGATGTCCTCACTTTGAGATAGGAGATATGGTTTCGGTTGCGAATACCAACTCCATAGGCCATACCCGCCTGCCCCGATATGTTCGGGGTAAGCGAGGAGTAGTTCAGGACCAGCATGGTGCTCATGTGTTTCCCGATCAGAATGCTCTGGGTAATAGGATTGGAGAGCACCTTTACAGCGTTTATTTCAGTGCAGCAGAGATTTGGGGCAATGTAGAAGAAGCTAATTTTGGTGTGAATGTTGATCTTTGGGAATCCTATCTAGAGGTAGTTTGACTGAGAGCGAAAGGCCAACTGATTGTAAAAAGCGATGAACTTTAGCTGAAACAGATTGTTCCAAATCAAGGCAGGGGTATTGAGTTATGGACGACTTCACTAATCAATTTAAGAATTACACAGGTTATTCAGAAAGGGAGCGCCCTGCCGAAGATGCCGAGCTGACACATGTCGGACCAAATACCTCCTGTGGAGAATACTTGCGTCAGTACTGGCATGGTATTGCACTCTCAAATGAACTAGGAGAACTGCCACTCGAGATTCGGATACTGGGAGAAGACCTGGTGCTATTTCGCACTGGAGAAAAACAAGTTGGCTTAGTGCATCGGCACTGTGCTCACCGAGGTGCGTCGCTAAAATTCGGCCGTATTGAAGACGACGGTATTCGTTGTTGCTACCACGGCTGGAAATGGGGCGTCGACGGTACATTACTGGATGCTGGCGCTGAATCGAAATCCAGCCCTGTATATGGCAAAGTCCGTCAAGGTGCTTATCCTGTAGTTGAATATAAGGGCATAATTTTTGCGTACTTCGGCCCACCGGAAAGCATACCGGAGTTTCCGGTCTATGACACATTTGAGATTCCAGACACCGAAATGGTGCCCTATACGTGCTCTTTTCCATGTAACTGGTTGCAGGTAACCGAAAATGGAATTGATCCGGTGCACTCCATGTTCCTGCATACACTAGTCAATGGACCGCAATTCTATGAAGCCTGGGGCGTGCTTGGTGACGTCGATTATGTAGAGAATGATCTTTCTGTTTACTGCACGATTTCCCGCAGGATTGACGACAATATCTGGATGCGAGTGCAGGAGAATATTTTCCCAAATGTTACCCAATCGGGAGCCGTACACACCGCTGATGGGAAGCAAACTCGCTACTTTGGACGTAACACGTTTTTTCGCTGGTGTGTTCCAGTTGATGATACCCATACAAAGGTTGTTGCGTGGGCAAATTTTGGGCCCCGCACAGATCCAATAGAATGGAACTCTCCTGAAAACATCGAAACCCTGGAGCAAGGCGCATTATTTGATCGGCCACCGGATGAATTACAACGCAATCCCGGCGACTATGAGGCCATGGTCGGCCAGGGCCCAATAGTGGTTCACGAAAAAGAACATCGAGTGACATCGGATAAAGGGATAGCGATGTTTCGAAATCGGTTGCGTAAAGACATTCGTGCTTTCAAACAGGGTGAAAAATCATTGCAGCCTGGACAACTTGGGCCTATGCCGATTCCGACTTGGTCTGGCGATACGGTGCTTCAGATTCCACTTAAAGATGGCATCGATGATAAGGTCATGAGAGCGAAGATGTTTAAGTCTCTAAAAACTATTCTTACCGAAGCGCAGTCATTGCGGGGCGATGAACGGGATAGAGTCATAATTCAACGCCTTAAGACGCTGGAAGCAGAAACGTAAACCGTGAAGTTGAAACTGTTTCAACTCGAACAAGGATCACTTCAGAGTGCGAACATTGCTACGCCGGTGGCATCTTTGCATACTCAGGTAGCCCATCGGTGATCTTGTACCATGCGGCCTTGCTGGATACGAAGATGTTGTGCGCAGGTCTGAAATCTGGATCATCATCCTTACTAACTACTTTCCAAGCGGAGTATTAATGCTACGGTGAAAACTATCATTGTTACCAAATCAGAGTACGAAAAGGGTCTGGAAGTTTTTCAGAGCCTAAGACCAGGTTATGAAATAGTCACTTCGGATAGCGACGAAGAATCTCTGGCAGTAGCTATTTCCAGCACAGGGGCTAAAGCCGCAATTGTTGGTACTGATAAGTACCAAGGCCGATTATATGAAGCCCTATCTTCTAACGGGATTATTTCACGATTTGGTGTTGGTACAGATGGAATAAATTTCAGGAAAATAGCAAAACACGGGCTATTGCTTGCGAATACCCCACACTCAACCGACGATTCTGTTGCCGAATTAGCTATGTGGCTAATTGGCGATCTTGCCAGAATGGTGAACTACCTGGACAAACAAGTGAGGGCCAATAGTTTTTCGGGTGAAACTGGGAGGGAGATAAAAGGTAAACACTTAGGAATTATCGGGTTCGGTAGCATTGGCAAGAAAGTCGCACGGATCGCGTCATATGGCTTCAATATGAGAGTTCATGGATTTGGCCGATCATCAAAGAAAGAAATAGAAAGTCGGTACAGAATGCCGATCGATGAATTTAACCGTCTGTTTGGTCTGGAGTCATATACCAACAATATTGAAGAGATACTACCGAAGTGCGATTTCGTTTCGTGTCATTTGCCGTTAACAGAACATACTCAAGGGTTTTTTAACAAACGACTTTTCTCTCAATTCAAAAAGGATGCATATTTTATCAACACCTCTCGAGGCGGT
>JAAZZE010000088.1 GCA_014239255.1 Gammaproteobacteria bacterium | reverse complement strand
TGCTGAAACGGTACCGTTTGTGGTAGGTCTGGGATTATTTTTTGTCGGGTTCAATCTTCTAGAAGCAATGCTGCCATCGATGATGAGCCGTTTGGCCCCCGGCTATGCCAAAGGAACTGCAATGGGCATCTACAATACCTTCGAATTTTTCGGGGTTTTTGTCGGTGGTGCGCTGGGCGGCCTGTCATATGGGGCGTGGGGAGCAGGCGGTGTGTTTGGTTTGTGCGCTATGGCCACCGCGCTGTGGCTGGCGATTGCCTGGGTTGGTCGAACACCGCAATTGCGAAATAGCATTACGCTGCAACTTGAAGAAGAGCCAGGGATTGATCTACAGGAACTTGAGCGTCGCCTGCGGGTGATCACCGGTGTGCATGATGTGACCGTGCTGCCCGCGGACCGGGTTGCTTATATCAAGGTCGACGACGAGCATTTTGAATCAAGCCAGGTTTATGCGCTCAGAGGTGTTCTGTCGGCCTCGTAATCAATGTCGTTCTGCAAAGGGCTGACCGTTTTAGCCGGTCAGGATTGGAACTGCGTTGCGATCCGCTCAAAAGTCTCGATCGATTCCATATCCGCAGATTCGCTAAGCGGTTCGGGCTGGGAAGACAGCTTGACAATCGTGATGTTGCGCCTGGGGTCGATATACAACCACTGGCCGTGAATGCCGATAGCGCATATCGCCTGGGCTTGTCCCCCAGTCAGGTACCACTGGTTGCGATAGTTGCCTTGGGGCAGTAACTTTACAAAATCGCCGTTTAGCCACGCCTGTTGATTACCGGCGGTTAAGGTATCGTCAATCCATCGATCTGGAATAACCCCGTTACCCTTGCCTGAAGAGGCGACACTGATTGCCTGGCCGAGCCGCGCGAGGTCGTGGGGATGCACACACACGCCCCCGGCCGAGCGTGCAGTGCCCACGCAATCAACGGTGACATACCCGTCGTGTTCAAAGCCCAGTGGTTGCCATAGATATTTCGAGAGCAGGCCCGCATAGCGTTCTCCAGTCGCCTGTTCCAGGATGATGCCCAGCAGATCGGAGTTTGGAGAAAGGTAGCGGAAAGTTTCGCCATGAGGCTTGTCGTTGGCTTGCAATGTCATCAGGAATTCCGTCAGTCCATCGGCGGGCGTTATTTGGGCCTGCGATGGGTTCCATCCTGTTGCCATACGGTAGCGGGCAAACTGCCCAGTCTGGTCGAGGTAGTCTTCGTCAAAGGCAATTGCCGCCTGCATGTCCAGTAACTGTTGAACTGTGCACTCGCCGTAGCCACAATCAGCGGCTTTCGGAAGGTAATCCATTACCCTGGCTGTCGGGTCGAACATACCGCTGGCGTTGAGAATGCCCGCCAGGACACCGGTTACGGATTTGCTGATTGAAAACAGAATATGAGGTTCGACGCCTTCATAGTGAGACGCATACCATTCAAGCACAATCGCGCCTTCTTTGAGAACCACAAAGGCGTCGGTATCACTACGCGCTAACCAGGCCTCCAGCGAGGAGCTGGTGATTTCACCAGGAAAGTCCTCCGGCCTAACAAGGTTACGGTGCAGAGGGGTCGTTTGCCTGGCTTTTCTGACTGGCGCTGTACCGATAAACTCGCTGACGCGGTGAAAAGCAAAACGGTTATGCGGGGCCTGACGCCAGTTGGCCAAAGTGATGGCGGTCCGCGACGACGACGAGTTTGCCTTGGTCATGAACCAGCGAGACCGGGACGATGGCCTGTACCTGAAAACCACTGTGGCGCGGCTGACTCATAAGCCATGCCGGCCTGAAAAACATCCTTGTCAGTGTAGGTTTGACCCACAATCTGAATACTGGTTGGAACACCGTTACTGGCGTGTCCTGTAGGTACCGTCAATACCGGGCAGCGACTCAGTGTGTTAAATGGCGTGGTCATAACCCAACCTAGCGCGGGATTAACTTGGATACCGTTAATGCTCACAGTATCCCGGGAGTGATCAAAATCGGCCGGTACGGCGGGTAGAGCGTTGGTCGGGCAGACGAGAACCTGATATTTCTGCAGCAGCGGCCCTAGCGTGGCATACATATCATTGGCCACCTCCAGAGTGTGCAGAAAATCAGCGGCAGTCGATTCCCGGGATGTTTCCGCCCATTGGCGTACGTAACCGGTCATCTTGTCGGCATGATCATCCAACAGACCCCCCATGTGGGCGCCAAAAAGATGTGTCAGGTAGGCGAGGCCGGCATCCAGTGCTGTGTGATTCCAGCCAAGGTCGACTTCTTCGACGCTAGCGCCAAGATCGCGAAAGATATCCAACGCATCAAGTGTATTTTTTTGAACTTCAGGGTCCACCTCAAAGAATCCCAGATCCATGGAAAAGGCAATTTTCCAGTCTTTAATGGGTGGGTAGGTTACGGGTAGGCGCAGCTTAGGTCGCAGGGTAGAGATATCCTTGGGGTGAGGACCGCACAATACGTTCTGTAACAGGATGGCATCGCGCACATTACGGGCAAGCGGTCCGGTATGACAATAAAAATCCAGGTTAAACGGGGGATCGTCTGAGTTACGCCCATAGGGCGGCTTATATCCAACCAGTCCGCAAGTGCCTGCAGGAATACGTATCGATCCGCCGATGTCAGAGCCGGTGGCAATAGCGCTGGTGCCTGCTGCCAGCGAGGCAGCTGAGCCGCCGGACGATCCCCCCGGCGTGAACTCTGGGTTCCAGGGGTTGCGGGTGACACCCCAGAGCCGAGAATGGGTATAGCCCGCGGAAGAGAACTCCGGTGTTGCGGTACGCGCGTGTACGATACCGCCAGCACGTAGGATGCGCTCATTGCCGACCGAGGTCGTTGGCGCAACAAAATCTTTCAGGATGAGCGAGCCGTTGGATGTCGGCTTGCCCTTGATATGGCTTTCGTCCTTGATGCCAACAGGCAGGCCCTCCAGAGCTCGAGTGCGTTTACCAGACATGTACTTCGCTTCAGCCTTGCTAGCCTTATCCATCGCCTCGTCGAAGTGGCGGTAAGTGAACGCATTGATCACTGGCTCCGCTTGCTCGGCCCGATCCATAACGGCAGTCAGTAATTCCACCGGAGACAAGGTTTTGGCCTTGAAGCGGTCAATGGCTTCAGTAGCCGGCAGGTAGCATAGTTCCAGGTCACTCATGAGTTACTCCCGTCAGGTGTTGGGTAATGGCATCGATAGCGCAATAATCATCCAGCTTACGTTCGGTTGATAGAAACTCTGGCCAGCTTGCCAGGCGGGTTATCGTCAATTGGTTATCTATATCTACGTAGATCAGTTGGCCAAAAACACCGCGCGCCATCATAACCTTGCGATCGACATCACGAATCCAGAACTGGTTGCGGTAAGCGCCGTTTGTTATTCCAAGATTGTAGGGTTCGTGAAAAATATCAGGATTTGCATCAAGGGTATCGTCTATCCATTCTAGTGGGACGATCTGTTTGCCGTTGCCAACCCCGCCGTTACAGAGCATCTGGCCAAACCGGGAATAATCACGCAGCGTGGCGTTAAAGCCGCCATCAGCCAGAGAGTAGCCAGCAGAATCGACTGTGAAGCAGGCATTTTCCTGCGCCCCAAGTGGTTGCCAAAGTTCCTGGCTGACAAGATCTGCCAGACGAGTGCGGGTGACGCGCTCCATACAATGGGCCAGCACATCGGTTTCAATCGATCGGTATTCGAAAAGTTCACCGTGGGGGCGGCTAACCTGTTTGAGGCTCAGGATCTGATCCCACATGCATTGAAAGTTTCGGACATTACGATGGGGTTTGCGCCAGCCTGAGGCGATATCGGTCGCGGCTATGTCCGAGTCAGGCGCCTCGTAGTCTTCGTCGTAGCGAACGCCAGAGGTCATATCCAGAGCATGACGTAATTGCGCATCTTGCCAGGCGGTCCGTTTGAGTTCAGGCAGGTAAGTGGTGATGGATTCTTGCGGGTCAAGGAGCCCACGCCCAACCAGAATGCCTGCGATTGCTGAAGTGATTGACTTGGCCATCGACTGCGACAGATGCAAAGTGCGCTCGGTCATGTTATTGAAGTAGCGCTCGTAACGTAGCTCACCATGATGGATTACGGCGATCCCGTCTGCGTAATTGTTGTCCAGCCAATCGGCGATACAGGTTTTCTCGCCACGATGATCTGAAAATTTGATCTGACCTAGATCAAGCGGGCGTTCGGGAATCTGCCAGCTAGGACCACTACCGCGCCAGACCTCGGTTGTTGGCAGAATTTCGCGGATATGTTGAAACGACCATCGGTTCCAAGGCGGCCGATCCCATAGGTCACGCGGAATCCGGTTCTCTTTTGCAACCGGGAATCCTTGCATCGGTCTTTTTGTTATTGGCATATGAGCCGGCTAGCGTGAACGACTCGCGGCACGAATCAGGGCAAGAGGTAAGTAACCGCCAGCGCCTAAATAGAATCGGGCGCTGGCGGTCTTATGGTGAATTACTTCAGCAGGTTATTCCAGATCTTGGTATACATTGCTACGACATCCTGTGGGCAGGGCGGTACAAACTGCGGGGTGCCGGCACCTTCGTAGCCGATGATTTCAGGCGCCTTGCTCATTTCCGGGTCCATGTATTCAGCGCTACCCACGATGGCATTGCCATAGCGCGCAAAGTTGGAAATCATCGCGGCGTTCTCCGGGTGCATGATGAAATTAAGGAAAGTCTTGGCTTCCTCAACATTCCGCGCATCCCTTAACAGCACGACGTTGTCCGCCCAGGCCATCAATCCTTCCTTTGGCATAACGTATCGTATCTCTGGGTTCTGTAGCCGCGCACGCATGGATGCGCCGTTCCAGTTATGAGAGGCGTACACGTCTTCCGAGGTGAGCTTCTCGATAACCCCATAGTCAATACTGGCCCAGTTCTTTTTGGATTCAGTCAACAGGGTATTGAGTTTTTTCAGATCCGCTTTGTTACTGTTACAGGTGGGCAGTCCAAGATAGAACAGGCCTGCATTGATGACGTCGCCCATCTCGCTGACCATATTGATCTTGCCTTTAAGAACTTCGGGCGGATCAAAGACCAGGGCCCAGGAGTTTGCTTTGGGGCCGTCATAATGCTTGGTGTTAAGGCTGATGCCCGTTGTACCCCATTGCCAGGGGGCCCCGTACTCGCGGCCTTTATCAAAATAGACGTCGATATGGTCAGGATGGACATACTTGAAATTCGGCATCTTGTTAACATGGGCTGGAACAATTAAGCCTTCTTCTTTCATCATCATGACGGCATAGTCAGATGGGACCGCTAGGTCATAGCCATGGCCTCCTGCCTTGATTTTGGCAAGCATGGTTTCATTGGAGTCATAGCCATCCAGGGTGACGGTAATGCCGGTTTCTTCGGTGAATTTTTCCAGCAGTTCTGGGTTGGTGTAGTTGCCCCAGTTATAAAAGTTAAGTTCTCCGCCTGCAGATGCTGTGCCCGCTGTGAGCAGGCCAGTAAGCAGTAGGGGCAAAGTGCTCTTGATCTTCATTGATAACTCCTCCTATGGTGATTTTAAAAAAAATGGTGTGTTATTTCTTTCTTGTGGTTAACACAAACACCATCCAGACAACTAAAAAAGTGACGGCAAGCAGAACCGTTGACACCGCATTGATCTGCGGTGTTAAACCCCGGCGCAGTTGCCCGATCATCCACACGGGAAGCGTCGTTTCACCAGGCCCCGCCACCAGCATACTGATGATCACATCATCAAACGATATCACGAATGACAGCATTGCGCCGGCAATGATCCCGGGGATCATCATCGGCAGGGTGACGCGCCTGAAAACCTTCCACGGTGAGGCATAGAGATCGGCAGCGGCTTGCTCCAATGTCAGGTCCATGTCCTGCAAACGGGCACGGATGGGCATATAGGCAAACGGTATGCAGAAGACGATATGCGCGGTTAACAAATAACCAAACCCGTAGACTTGGGTAGCTTGTTTTATGGCGCCAAAAAAAGTGAGAAGTGCTACGGCAGTAACGATTTCCGGGATCATCAGTGGCTGGTTGATGATTCCATAGACCACACTCTGTCCTCGAAAAGGCTTTTGTCGGGTAGTGGCGAGTCCCGCCATAGTTGCGCAAGTCGTGGCTACTACTGTAGAAAAAAAGGCGAGTTTCAAAGATAACCATGTTGCATTTTGGACAAAGGTGTTCCGGGCAGCCTCTTCGTACCAGTTAAGACCAAAGTGGGAGAAAACCGTAACGGATCGATCGGCATTAAATGAGAAGAAAATGACAAGTATCAGCGGTAAGTACAGCGCGACGAGACAGAAAGTGGCGATTGCGGTAAATCCGGGCAGACGCCTCACGTCGAAGTGCTCACGGTTTCTTATGGCCAGCAACTCAGCCATCCGGGTTGTTCCTGGATTCATTCCTGACATAGATGATGAGGGCCACCATGACCAGGGCCATCAGAAATAGCGCAAGGGCCGATCCCAAAGGCCAGTCACGGGAAGTGCCGAACTGATTCGATATAAGATTGCCCAGCATGAGACTCTTGCCGCCGCCGAGAATCTTCGGCGTGACGTACGCGCCAATGGAAGGAATAAAGACCAGTATCGATCCCGCAACAATGCCAGGTTTGACCAGTGGAATAATCACTTTTTGCAGAACTTTCCGACGGCTCGCATAAAGATCGTATGCTGCTTCGACCAGCCTGAAATCGAGTTTTTCCATACTGGCGTAAAGCGGCAGGACCATCAGCGGCAGGTAGGCATATGCTAGGCCAATCCAGACTGCGGTGGGCGTGAACATGATGTTAAGTGGTTTATCAATAACGCCAAGATAGAGAAGCACGTGGTTGACGAAGCCCTGTTCGCGAATGAACATCATGATCGCGAAGGTCCTAACCAGCAGATTGCTCCAGAAAGGAAGAGAGATCATGAAGAGCCAGAAGTTACGTTGGCTTAACGGTCGGGTTGCAATAAAGTAGGCCGTGGGAAAGCCAATGACAAGTGTTAGCACGGTGGTTCCCAACGCAAGCCCGATTGATCTCGCAAAGATTGAGCCATGGGCGTAATTAAGACCGAGGGTTTCTTCAAACAGATCCTCCTCCATGACCAGGTTGATCCATGCCTGGAAGGTCGGCTCGAAAGAGATGCCCGCATAAGGTCCCGGCGACATGAAGGAATAAAACAGGATGATTGTCAGAGGAGCCAGTCCGGCCAGGCCGATAATGATCATGGCTGGACTGACGAGAAACCAGCGTTTTGCCAACTCCCGTTTTTCAGCCGCGAGTGTGGCCTGTGCCCCGTTGGTTAGTGTTACAGGAGAATTGGCTTTATCTTGTACCAATTGATTCATTGTCAGTTGGCCAACACTTGGATGCCATCATCGTTGATCAAAATTCCGACTTGGGTTCCGGCATTGACCCGGCTTTTTTCCCCACGTTGATTCTGTTGTCGTATGACAAACTCTTCGCCACTATCCAAGGTCAGGTAGTAATGTGTGTCGGTTCCAAAATAGACTGAGTTATTGACGGTACCCCGAAGGTGTGCATGGCTATTATTGGTGGTTAGAGTTACATGTTCCGGGCGAATGATCACAGTAACGGGCCCGGTTTCAACAGTCGCTGAAGGCAGGGTGGCATCAAACTCGACCCGATCGGTGAATTTGACCTTGCCAGTTTTACCGTCGGCTGCAATCAGTTCTGCTTCAATGAAGTTTGACTCGCCGATGAAGTCAGCGACAAAACGGTTGTCGGGATGATTGTAAATTTCTACCGGAGAGCCGATTTGATGAATTAACCCGTCGCGCATAACAGCAACCCGATCTGACATGGTTAGCGCCTCCTCCTGGTCATGCGTGACAAAGACAAAGGTGATACCGGTTTCGTGCTGCAGCCGCTTCAATTCCAACTGCATTTCCTTTCGCAGCTTGAGGTCAAGCGCGGAAAGTGGCTCGTCTAACAGTAGGACTTTAGGACGTGGGGCGAGTGCCCGTGCCAGTGCAACTCTTTGCTGTTGTCCTCCGGAGATCTGGTCAATGCGTCGGTCCCGAAGCGGTTCCATTCGAACCAGATCCAGCATCTTAGAGACTGTGTTTTCAACTTCAGTCTTTGATCGTGCTTGCATTTCCAGGCCAAAGCCGATGTTTTGCGCAACAGTCATGTGCGGGAACAACGCATAGTTCTGAAATACCGTATTCACCGGACGTTGAAATGGCGGCAAGGCGCTGATGTCAGTGCCTTCAAGCAGGATTGCCCCATTGGTTGGGTGTTCAAACCCAGCAATCAGTCGCAACAGAGTGGTTTTGCCACAGCCGGAAGGCCCAAGCAGAGTGAAGAATTCGTTTTTTGCGATAGAGACAGATACGTTGTCCAATGCACGAACTTCGTGCTCTGTCGCTTGGGAAAACACTTTGGAAACCCCACGCACCGTGATCGCAACAGTGTCGTTCATGTATGCCCCTTCAGTGTGAAACCCACATTGCTCGACAGCAATGAGCCGGATCGGCATTAATATTGTTCTTTCTGTGTTGCCGCCTATACTCGCCGATCCTGTTTGTTGCTGTCAATTACGCTCGAAAAGGCTGTTTATGGATAGGTTTGATCAATAGGAATCACAACTTTTCTGTCGGTATATCTGATGTATGCTCACACCTGTAGTGGTGTGCTTTATCAATAATAGTCGGCCAGAAAAATCAAGGGTAATTCGTACACCAACGGGTTGTAGAAACAGCGGTATACTCGCCTGCAAGCTCTGCCAGCCTGCCAAAAAGCTTGACCCGATGCCACTCT
>JAAZZE010000087.1 GCA_014239255.1 Gammaproteobacteria bacterium | reverse complement strand
ACGAGCCCGAAAAAACCATCAGAATTTCAGCATCAGCATCATTCAGTTGGTGTTCCAACTCGTCAGGCGTGTACATCGGATTGACGCTGACCTGCACCCCGCCGCATTTATGGATGGCCATCGTGCACACGGGATGAGCCAGACAATTTGGCGACATCAGCGCCACCTTTGTCCCTTTTACAACACCCATTTTTGCTTGTAGATAGGCCGCTAAAGCATCCGAATATCGGCCCATATCGGTAAATGTCAGCGTGTTGTGATAATTTTCAAACGCGACAAGGTCGCCATAGGTTTGAACCGCGCCGTCCAGCATTTCCCATATGGAATTGGCGGCAATAACCCGTTCAATCGCTGTCTGCGTCAAATCACATCCCCCCTTTTTATGTTTTGGACCCGCCTTTTCGGTCGGCCCATTCCCACGGTCGTATAAAGGCGCCAAGGCGTTTCATTATTGCCGCGTCATTGACATCGCCGGTCTTGGTCAACCGCACAACAACACCGCGATTTTGTCCTCGATTACTTCGGTGACTTCTGCGGCAACCTCGTCTTTGAGCAGCGTCTGGTTAAAGATATGTGTGATTGCCAATTTACGCAGATCAGGTTTAAATATTTTGCCAACAGCGGTTTTGGGTAATTCTGTCAATACTCCCAGATGTTTTGGGATGGCGGCTTATTCGTCAATACGTTCGGTCACGAATTCCAGCTATTGGGCCTCTGAGGCAGTGCCGCCAACGATGCGTTCAACGAACACGCACGGCACCTCGCCTGAATGCGCATCCGGCTGGCCGATCGCACCGACAAAGGCGACTTCAGGATGGACGGCAAGCGCCTCTTCAATCGTGGCGGAGTCGAAATTGTGGCCACCCCGAATGATCGGATCTTTTGCACCGCCGGTGATTATACTCTGGCGCGGATGAGGGGTGCGGGCCTGAGGCGTGTCAAAGTAGACTCATCTACGATCTGCCCTAACCGGAATCGGCAGGGTATTGGTAACGGCGGTAACTGGCTGTTTTAGACAGGAGAACTCATGACCGACTTCCAATCCTTCCGTAATGCCGTCCTAGAAGATGAAGACCTTCAGAATGAGGTGATGTCTATCGTAAACACAACGGCTGCCAATGGGTCTGGTCTTGGTGATGGTATTGCTACCCTTGCCAAGTATTAGCAGATTGTGGCCGCAAAAGGTGTTAATGCTGCCTATACTCCGACCCGATCTCTATGGCATGCTGGCCACTCTCGATGGTAGGTAATCATGAGCCGGACGGCGGTCTCGTCGCCTCAAAAAGCGCTACACAGGTTTGATGGGGTCGCCGCTGAGTGCGGTGGAACTGCAGCCGTCGGTCCCCACAGGAATCTCACCATTCAGCGTAATCCGGTAGAGCTCGCGGCTGAAGTCAGTATCGAAAATATCGCCAATGGCCTGATGCTGGGTAGCACGGTTATCCCAGAACGCGATACTCCCCGCACTCCATCGAAAACGGATCGTGAACTCCGGCTGCAAGCAATGCTCCCAAAGATATTCCAGTAGACACTGGCTTTCTCTGGGCGTAAGGCCGACGATATGGTCGACGTAGGCCGAGTTGGTGAAGAGCATCTTCTCGCCCGTCTCAGAGTGGATGATCACCAGCGGATGCTCGGAGACCATGGCTTTTTTCTCGATCAATTCGTTGTATCCGCTTTTGTCTTTTGGATCGAGTGCACGCTTGTACCGGTGAATGGCCCTTAAGGAACTCAGAAACTCCTGCATCGGTAAAGACAGCGCCTCAAACGCTTTGGCCATATTGAGCCATTGGGTATCACCGCCATAAGGCGGAAGGACCACAGAACGAAGGATTGATGCCGACGGTGGATTAATCGCTGCCGTGATGTCTGTATGCCAGCCAGTCCAGGCGCGCTTTACACTGACGTTTCCGGCCTGTGCAGTCCGATGTTTCACAACGGGATAAATTTCGGGATAGTCGCTGTGACTGCCGAATATGACGTGGCCCGGTGTCGGATCACCGAATCGTTTCGCAAAGGAAATATGCTGCGGGTGGGTTAACTCTTGACCCCGAAAGAAAACAACACGCCACTTCAACAATGCGCTACGAATCTGATCTACGTGATCCGGTGTGAGCGGGTCACGCAGGTCAACTCCACCGATCTCGGCGCCAGTATGTACCGACAGCGGCGTAATCTGTAGTTCGTTGGGCGTATTTTTATCCTGAGCAGTCATCAAGGCTTAAGAAAGATCAGGGGAGATTCACTAGTCCACAGTATAGTGTCACGAGTATCTTCCTCCCCAGTTACGGGGTTCTTGGCAGCTTTCTTCAGATATTCCATATGGGGATCTTACTGATAGTCTACCCGGCATCCGGCGAATTCTCTGGCGCACTAGCCGTAATACATTGATCGATGATCCGACTGATCAGGCGACAATCTTCCAGACTGAATGTAAGTGGAATTCGCATGTCCAACAACTTTGAAAGAATCCTGTCGGTCGCTGGAAGCGACTGGTTATCTATATAGCGCCAACTGTCGTGACTGCTGGTATAGCCTGCAGGCTCACTGGCCCCAAACCACTTCAGTTCCACGCCACGTTCACGACATGTCGATATCACCATCTGAATCTGCTCTGCCGTCATCTCTTTAAGCAGAAACTGGATGGAACTACCGACGTAGACTTCAGCCTTAGGCCTAATCGGGAGGGTTACCCCTTTAATAACCCCAAGAGCCTGTTCAAGTGTGTGATAACGCTCGTTCCACCGCTCTCGGTTACCGCCGAGTATCTTCAACTGCGGTCTCAAGATAGCAGCCCGGAGGTTATCCATTCGGCCACTGCAATTCGGGTTATCGAATCGGATGTCTGAAAAAGCAGCGGGTTCGGGTGCTGCATCGTGATGTTCGTACAACATGTATGAACCAGAACGTATGATCGCTCGGGCCATCAAATCCGGATCATCTGTCGTTACGAAACCGCCCTCACCTGAGTTGATATGCTTGTAGGTCTGAGAACTGAAACAAGCAGCGACGCCAAAACTGCCACTCAACCGGCCGCTCCAGGATGCACCCATAGTATGGGCACAGTCCTCGATCAAACTGACACCTTTTTGATCTAGTAGGTCACACAGATGGTCCATATCAGCGATATGCCCACGCATGTGCGAAAGAAGTAAGACTCGACTACCGCTGCTCTCGATCTTTCGCTCAAGATCAACAAGATCGATAACCAGCTGTTCGGTTGTTTCCACCAATACTGGTTTGCCGCCGACGTTATGAACAGCACCAGGCACAGGTGATAGCGTGAAAGCATTAGTCAACACAGGTTCCCCGTATTCGAGGCCGAAACTGGAAAGTGCGACTTGCATCGCGTAGCCGCCGGAAGCGCAAGCGAGACAGAATCTAGCACCTTGATATTCTGCAAACTCCGTCTCCAATAATGCAGTATCAGATTTCTCACCTTCGACCACGTTATATCGGTGAAGACGCCCAGACTGGAGTACCTCGACCGCTCGCTGGATACCAGCATCCGGAATAGGTTCCTGCTGAGTGAAGTTTCCGTTAAACCTTTCTCTATCTTGACTCAAAGTATTGGTTTTTCTCATCGCTTTCTATTTTGAAATAATTAAAGAATCGGTGTTCGAGGACTTCCAGAATAATTCATTATCGGCCTGTTTCGCAGCCACTGAATAATCTTACGTTGACCCGCCACATAGCCTTCGGGCTCTACAATCACTCGATTGGCAACGTGTTTATGAATTTTTCCTAAATGATAAAACGGTACATTTGGATAAAGATGATGCTCAGAATGGAACGGCATCTGCCAGGAAATAAAATGGACAATCTGGTTGCTCAGAGTTGTCCGTGTGTTCTTCAGAAGGTCAGGGCTTTCCTCACAACCAACATGCTCAGCCACCCGGAGAATTCGTTGAATCGGCTCACCCAGAAAGCGGGGTAGTAACCAGCAGAGCAACAAAGTCCAGCCATAACCACTCAAGAACAACAGCAGGGCAACCAAGCAGTAGATGCCCAACATGATTCGCGCCTCCAGCTTCATTAAATGGAGCCTGGCTTTAGGCACATAGGTGCTGCTCGCCGGGTCAACTATTCCTGCGGCGTGCCTGATTATCCAACTGATGTTTCGCCACCAGAACCACAAAGCCGCACAATACCAGAGATACTGTAGAAACGTTGCAGGCTCGGGCAGTACCAGCGACGGATCCTTACCCGGCACCTGGGTATACCGGTGGTGGCCAAGATGGAAATACCGGAAGAAGTACGGTGGCACAATGTAGACCAGTGATGTGAGCCACAAAACGGTCTCGTTAATCCAGCGACTCCTGAAGGCTGTCCCGTGGGCACATTCATGAAGCGGAGAGAAGAGAAACCCGAGCACAAAGGCATGAATCAACAGGACGACGACACACAACAATTGCGGGAACGTGATCCAGGTGAACCACCCCAAAAGGCCAATCAGTGTGTAATGACCCAGGCAATAAACCAGGGGAATGATGTCTGAGCGCTGGCTGAATTTTTTCAGTTGTTGTTCGGTCAACAAACCCACCGGCCGTCTGGATTCGACCTTTTGGGTTCCGCCTAACTCCTCGGTTCGCTCGGTACTACGATGTCCATTGTTATGATCTGGATCCAGTTCCTCTTCGTTAATCAACAGACCAATTGTGTTGCGGAATTCAGTCATCAGGTGAGTTATTATTTAAAGAGGCGCCCGAAGTACCATTCCACCGTCATTGTCAGTTCTCTCGCCGGCGCTTATGGTTAAGCGTCCATTCACAATTACATACTCAATACCAGTGGGGTAGCTTCTGGGTTGCTGAACAGTCCAAGTACTTCTTATGGTATCTGGATCAAATACAACAATATCCGCTTTTAATCCCTCTCGAACTAATCCACGGTCCCTAAGACCTAACCGCTCAGCGGGAAGACTGGTCAATCGGCGAACACCTTCAGATAAAGACATAACATTCCGCTCTTTAACATAGCGATTTAGAAATTCGGATGTCCAGCCATAACCACTGAGCGAGCCCAGCTGCGTAGCGAGATCACCATAAGGTGCCAGTGCCAATGTATCGGAAATAACAGCACATTCAGGCTGCTCAAGACATAGTTCCAGGTCCGATTCCAAAAAAGCGTGGGAAGTCCAAAGTAACTGATGCATATCGTTACCCTCTTCCAGAAGTAAATCTAGTACGACATCATATGGGTCATTTCCGCGCGCTTTGCCAATCTCCTCCAGTGATTCCCCAACAAGTTGTGGATTTTCTCTGGAATTAAGCAACACTATCTTTGACCAGAGCCTGTCCGCCACGAGCAACCACATTGGACTCCTGTTTCGCTTAATTTGATCTCTCGACTCATCATCTTTTAAACGCTCTAGAATTCTGTCGACGCCGCCTTCTAGTGCCCACCTGGGCAGAATTGCCATGACCAGCGTGTGAGCCCAATCGTGGGGGATCACATCGAATGCCAGTTCAACACCGTGCCGACGGGCTGCACTGATCATTTCTAATGTATGTTCCATCGCATGAGCCGGAGCACCGTATTTCGGTTGGATATGTGATATCTGAAGCCGGGCCCCTGACGTGCGCGCCGTTGCAATTGCCTCTCCAAAGCCCAGGTCATAAAAACGATCACGGTTACGAACGTGAGTGGCATAAAGACGGTTATGGCTGGCGGTAACTTCGCAAAGTGGCACAATGTGCTCAGGCGCTGACTGAATGCCAGGCCAGTACTCAAGTCCCGTTGAGAATCCAGCAGCTCCTTCTTCCATGGCCTGATGGACCAGTCTGGCCATTTGGTCAACTTCTTCAGGCTCGGGCAATCGCAATTCGTCACCCATGACCATACGGTGAATTGCACCATGACCGACGAAGGCCGCCACGTTAACACCTAGATCGTATTGATCGAGGTGGTCCAGGTACTCG
The DNA here is from genome assembly GCA_014239255.1 of Gammaproteobacteria bacterium. GTDB lineage: Bacteria > Pseudomonadota > Gammaproteobacteria > Arenicellales > UBA868 > UBA868. The sequence goes on along the minus strand of JAAZZE010000087.1, from coordinate 2,918 downwards.
CCGAAACTTTCCCACCCTACTCCCTCACATCCTGGGATATAGCCGAGCGCAACCTTGGCTATTTCGCTCGGATGGCACACCGGAGCACAACTATGACCGCATTGACCAACTACTTCAGTAGTCACACCCTGGTGGACCTGGCTCTCGGCTTTTGTATTAGCAACCAATGTAAAGTCGGAGTGGGTATGAAGATCAATGAAACCGGGTGCAATGGCAAGACCTTCAACATTGATTCTCTGGGTACATTCAGCATCATCCAACTGCCCGATATGCTCAATCTTGTTACCCAAAGTTGCGACGTCTGCAACATAGGGTTCATTGCCCGAACCATCATAAATCAGCCCCTTTTCAAAGATGAAGTCGATCACTCGGCTACCCCTTAGGACTATTGTTATAGACTCAGACCAAAAGCCCAGTTTGGCAGGAACAGGGTCAAGTCAGGGAGAAGAATTATGATCACCATACCGACGATGTAGGCAGCGATGAAAGGCAGTACAGCGACCGATATCCGCTCGATTGAAACGCCGGAAATGCGCGACGCCACAGTCAGGTTGGCTCCGAGTGGCGGCGTGAGGAAGCCAATTTCGCAGGTCATGACCGTGATAATACCGAATAGAACCGGATCGACTCCGAGTGACGAGACCAATGGCAGGAAGACCGAGGTAAACAAAATGATCTGTGCTAGCGACTCCATGAATGTTCCGATAAAGATGTAAAACACACCGATTAGTAGCAGGACCAAGATGGGGTTTTCAGTAATTGAACTGATACCTTGTTGAACGGCTGTGGGAACATCATAGAAGGCCGTGAGCTGGCCAAAAGCAAGGGTCGGAGTGAGCAGGATGAGAATGCCAGTCAGAAGCGCGGTAAAGCGCAGTGCCGCAATGATTTTTGCAAGGGTCAGCTCACGGTAGATAAATAGACCGACAAACAGAGAATAGAACACTGCAACACTGGCTGCCTCAGTCGGGGTAAACACACCACCGTAGATGCCGCCAAGAATCAGGACGGGCGCGCCAATAGACCATTTTCCATCCCAAGCTGCACATAAAAACGGCCGCCACGAAAACGCTGGACCTGTTCCGCCATAGCCCCGTCGCCGAGCGACGATGTAAGCGGTGAACATCAGCAGCAAAGTGACCAGAACTCCCGGTACGATACCGGCCAAAAACAACCGCGGAATAGAGGTCTCGGACACAAGACCGTAGATAATCAGCAAATTCGATGGGGGAATGAGACTGCCAAGCGCGCCGCCACTGGCCGTGATGGCGGCCGCGAACGGAACATCATAACCCTCCCGGCGCATCGCGGGGACGGTCACTGATCCGATGGCGGCAGTGGTTGCAGGCCCCGACCCGGAAAGAGCGGCAAACAACATGCAGGCAAATACTGTCACCAAACCCATGGAGCCGCGATAAGCGCCGACCAGATTGGTTGCAATGGAGATCATACGGGTCGCCATGCCACCGACTTCCATAAGTCGCCCGGCGAGAACGAAGAGCGGAATAGTCAACAACGGAAATGGCCTTAGACTCGAGTAACCGGTCTGGGCCAGTAGCGTGTACGGGATATCGATTAGGTAAAGCGCTAGCGCAGTCGTGAGGCCGACCGACGCGAAAAGCGGCACACCGATCACGGTCAAACCGACAAATGCCAACGCTAGGATCGAAAGTGAGTTCAAGTTGGCTGCTCCCGATCCTGAGTCGGGCCGAACCCCTCCTCCTTGAGCATGCCTGGCAAACCTTGGCGACCTTCCCGAATCCAGTGAAAATAGGTCTGCATTAATCGAATCAACATCAATGCATAGCCGATAACGACGATGGTCTGAGGATAAAACTCGTTGATGCCGAGACTCGGGCTAAGCGACGTGAATTTCCAGGCCACGGCTAGATAGTCAATGCCGACTTTGATCATAAACAAAGAGAAGAAGGCCCAGAACAGATCGCTGATATAGATTACAACCTTGCCCATACGGACCGGCAGGGCAGCCACGCCAACCATGATACGAATGTGAAATCTCTCCCGCACACAGAGCGAAGCGCCCATGTAAACCGCCCAAACCATGCTCATGGCGGCCACTTCCTCAGTCCAGTGAATTCCCTTATGGAATAGGTATCTGGCAATGACCTGGGAGAAGACGCAAAGGGAGATAACCACCAGGCAGCTGCAACAAATCAGTTCCTCAAAATGCCGCTCAAGCCATTTCAGGATAATCATATTCCCATCCGAGAGACCGACCGCAGTTCCGATACGCAGGCGAAACTACCGCCCGAGCATGGTGATGCGGACTATTCCTTAGCTTGTTGTTATTTATCTGTTTGATGAAAATCCTACCCAAAATCTTGACATAAAACTGCTGCACTGTCTGATCGACAGTGCAGCAGCTGATGCTATTGTTCCCCGCCTAACCGCTTTATTAGGCTTACTAAATAGACCCAGGTACCGGCGACCCTTAGCGAGAAGATGAAAGGATTGAATCTACTCCGCGGCGGCCTGGATAGCGTTGACCAACTTGACGAATTCCGTTCCACGTTTCTTCGCGAAAGCCTGCTGCACCGTCTGGGCAGCCTTGATGAAATCGGTTTTGTCGGGGTCGGTCCTGGCCATTCCACCTTCGGTGGCGAGCCAGTCGCGTACTATTTCGGTGTCGTTCAACACCTGCTGCCGAAATTCCATACCAGCGTCTGTTGCCGCCCTGAGTACCTGCTCACGAAGTCCGTCGTCCAGGCGCTTCATGAAATGGTCGGAGGCAAACAACGGCGCCATAGCGACGAAGTGTTCCAGAATGACCAGATGCGGCTCGAATTCATAAAACTTCATGTCTTTGATGAACGAAGTACCATTGTCACCGCCGTCAACTGTCCCAGTCTGAAGCGCGGTTGGTGTGTCCGACCAGGCCAACGGAATGGGCTCGGCAC
>JAAZZE010000086.1 GCA_014239255.1 Gammaproteobacteria bacterium | reverse complement strand
CGATAAAGAGAACATTGCCACTTTCGCACTAAATCCGCAATAACAATCTGATCTTTTCAAAATAAGTCGGGTTTACCTGCTCTGATACTACGATATAACAGAGTCAATCCAGGGCAAACGGTACCGGCACTCACACTCAGCGCCGCGGCAGGGGGCGGCCCACAATGTACCAGTCCCACAGGCGATGCAAAAAATAGGCGACACTCGTGGCGGCCAGGGTCACGAATCCCCAGCCAACGACATCGTCATGAGGCATCATGGTAGGCACGAGCAACACCAGCGTGGCCAACCAGGTACTCCAGATTAACAGCCAACCCAGGCGATACAACGGTCGCAGAAAATTAGTACTTCGCGTACGTCGCGTCATTTGCCTGCCCTGCCCGCGTTACACTGGCAGGCACCATAACACACGCATCCTAAACAATACCCACGCATTGAGGCGACTACTATGGTGATTGTCATATTCGAATTTGAGCCAGATCCAGCCTATCAGGATCGTTATTTTGAACTGGCCGCGGCACTGAGCGAGGCAGTAGAAACGATTGAAGGTTTTATAAGTGTTGAGCGTTTCGAGAGTATTGCCAAGAGCGGCCACTTCGTCTCTTTATCCACGTGGGAGGACATGGATGCGGTATCGCGCTGGCACCAGCATGTGGCACATAGTGCAGCCCAGGGCGAAGCCAAAGATCAGGGCCTGTTTCGCAATTATCGGATTCGGGTTGCCGAGGTTGCGCGCGACTACGGCCAAGGGCTTCAGTAAATCCAGTCGCGTTGCAGCGCTTCAGCGCCCGGGGTACGGCCATAGAGTATCTCAGTGCGAATGATGTATTTGATGCCGCACCGGACCGTCTCGCCTGCGTGTATACACTGCTGTGGATGCCCGCCATGGGGAAAACACAACGCACTACCAAGTGGCGTGCCCACAGGAAACGCCTCACCTTCGAGCCCGTCTGGATAAAAGCGCGTATGTCCCCCTTCAAAGTCATCGCTCAAAAACAGCAGGAAAGTCAATTGACTCCAGCGGTCACCAAACGCGTCGGCCTGTAAGCGGCCGTCCACAGCACGACTACCGGGCCACGATCCGTCAGTATGCGGCTTGAAGTAATCGCCGGCCTGGTAACGATAGAAGCGAAATCGCGCGTTCAAACCCAGGCTGGGCGCACCACCGATGTGATCTGTCAGTTGTGGCTGACAGCGCACAAACACGGCTTCACAAATCTGATCATCAACCACCCAGTTGAGGTTAGCCATGTGGCGCACGCTGTGCGGCAGCGATACCGGTGCATCAGCGTGATAACCCAGGGTATCGGTGATCAGGCGAAACTGCCGGCATTCAGCCGGCGATAACACATTGTGCAACTGAAAAACCCCAGGCAGATCGGACAGGTCAACCCGTTCTACCGGCGGCAGGTCATCGTCAAACTGGATCAGGTCGGGTCGGGCGCCCGCCCACAGCGGTAGTGCGTCGACCTCATGGCCATGCTCATGGGCAAGTACAAAAAAATCCGCGTTGTGCTCGTGGTTCATCGTTGTCTGTTTCTAAGGGCTGATGCTCAACTATCCAGACAGGCATTATCGGTACCTGGCCACTGGGTGCAACCGAAAGAAAATGTCATTATTGCAGTTACCAAACCCTAAAATGAAAATCGCACTGTATCGATGACCGCTAAGGCCTCAAGATCTCACCGACTGGAGTTCCACCGTAGAACATGATCACCGGGACATCGCACCCCGGGAGCACCTTGTTGCACAAGGGGCCAGACCAACAGTCCGGTGGCTACTGGGAGCACCCCCACGGATACTGGTGATGCCAGATGACGCGTGACGAGTTCTGTCATTTTCTTAAGAGCAAGGCATGTTATGAGCACGACAACGACGAGTCCACCGAAGTCTGGAACACCGTTGCGTTCTTTCCAAAGGGGTAGACAGACGTCTGTCGGGTGACGAGGACCATAAAGAAGGCCTACATGATTCGCTGACAGCGCTCGCTCAGTGTTTGGGCCGACTCATCGCGATATGATGCAGTCGCGACAATACCGCCGCTGCGCGATGTTGCTCAGGGACATCTTCATCGACCAAGCTGGAACACAATACCGTCGCAGCCGACAAGCTGCCTGTGATCGAGTAAGCGGTCATCACCGCATCGCGCAAAAGAGTCGCCTGGATAGTGGCGAGGCTCGCCGCTGGGGCTACACCTGTTACTGGTTGATTGCTTTTCATATCGGTAAGATGAGGGCGTTTTCCTGGGTTTTCAAGTACTCGATCCAGTGTGTCGAGCCATTTACCCCGTCTTTACAAGGGGTTATCAGTTTCCCGCTATGCGACTCGATAGGATGGCCCTTGCAGGCCCAAAGCGGCTGTGTCCTACTTCGGTTGTCATCGCCGAGGCGGGGCAGGCGATATTGTTGTCAATCCAGAGAGGCTCTCATGAATCAAAACCCACAGAAATTCTGCACAGCTCGCGCGGATGACGCGCAATGGACTCAGGGCTTACGAAAATTTTTTGAATACCGGGACCTGGGTATCAGCGAGGCCACCGACGGGCGTTACAACGCTCACGTCATCCGCGTAAAAAAACCGGTGTCAGAATTTCCTCACACCGGACCGCACGGACACGATCTTCAGTTCCAAATGATCTATGTACTCAAAGGGTGGATCCGCTTTACCTACGAGGGACAGGGTGAGTTCACCTTTCGCGCCGGTGACAGTTGCCTGCAGCCCGCGGGCATTATCCACGATGAACTTGCCTGCTCCGATGATGTGGAGCTGATCGAGTTCACCTCACCCGCTGAGTTTGAAACTCATCGGGTCAACCAAGGCCAAACCTGAGCCAACGACAGCGAAGGTCAGCGCTCGCGCGCCCACAATTCCCGGGTCAGCACACCGACTCGGGCTTCGATCGCCGTCATAGCATCAAGAATCATATCCTCACGGTAACGTCGGCCGATCAGCTGCACCCCAGCGGGCAATCCCTCGATCAATCCGATCGGGGTGACCCCAGCCGGCAGGCTGACCCAGTTGATGCCCGTGCTGTAGATCCCCGCGTTGAAAACATCCCGCGTGCCTTGAAGGCTTTTCGCATCGCAGTCCCACTCAGGAGTGGGCTGTAGAAAATATGGCGCCAGCACTAAAGGCGTTCGCTCAAGGAATACATCCCATTGGCGGGTCATTGCCGTACGCTCCTTGATCCCCTCGCGGTAAGCCGCCGCATCGGCTGTCTCACCCATCTGGAAGTACCACTCAAAAATCTGCTGGATGGTTGCACTGCCATGTTCGCGCGCCAATGGCATCAGGAAAGCCTCAAGCTCGGCCCCCAAAAAAGTGAACCATGCCTTCGCCGCATCGTCTACCGAAGGCGTAGTCACCGGCTCAACAGCATAACCTGCATCCGACAGGAATCCGGCTGCCTGATCGATCGCCTGGCGGATCTGCGGGTGTATGGGATGACCGTAGGACTCGGTCGTTACACCGATCCGGATAGGGGAAGGCTCGCTGGGCCAATTGTCAAAAGGCACCGGCATCCAGAAAGGGTCGCGCGCATCATGTCCAGCCATGACCTTGAGCGCCAGGCGTACGTCACGCACTTCACGGCAGATCGCACCCTGCACCGAGATCAACTGGGCCAGCATCCCTCGCTCCGCGGGTGCCGAGGGCAAATAGGCCGGGACCCGGCCGAAGGTGGGCTTGACCGTCGACAGGCCGCAATTAAAGGCCGGGCAGCGTAGCGACCCACCAATGTCATTGCCATGATGAATCGGGCCAAACCCAGCAGCGGCGGCGGATGAAGCGCCGCCTGACGAGCCGCCCGGACTGGCGTCGTCATCCCAGGGGTTAAGCGTACGGCCGTACAACGGGTTGTCAGTGGTCAAACGCATAGACAACTCCGGCGTATTGGTGCGCCCGATGATGATCGCGCCGGCATTTTTGAGGTTACTCACTACCGGGGAATCATCCTGCGCGATGAGATCAGCAAAGGCGGGCAGGCCATTAGGCGTGGGCTGACCCTTGACATCGATATTGGATTTGATCGTAACAGGCACACCGTGCAACGGCGCCAGCGGCGCCCCGGCTTTGACGCTGGCATCAGCCGCGCGGGCCTGCATCAGGGCTGTGTCGCCAAGATCAAGCACTATGGCATTGAGGCGCGGGTTGTGGGCCGCTATGCGGTCTGTCACCGACGTCACCACCGCCTCACTGGTAAAACGTTGCTCACGGATACCCTGCGCCACATCGCAAGCGCTCAATTGCCACAGTTCATCGGTCATGACGTCCTCCTTATTGTACGGGTACCGTTCCCATTGGTAAGCCTACCTTCAGACCCACCGGGAAGGTAAAGCAGCCAGCGATAGCGTCCCTTTCCCGGGCCAAACGAAATCATTACGGCCTATGGCCCGACACCCTTATGGTTGCATTTATGGGTTAGTCGAACGATAACGCCAATGCCGGGAGGGTGTCCAACTGATGTACGTATCCGCTTTGCAAATCAGTTCGATTGTAACTGTCCTTGACCCTGTGGCCACCACTACGGCAGCTCTGGCTGACATCCATACGATCGACGCGCTCGCTTGTCAGGGTACGGCCGAAGCAATCGCGCGCTGGGGGTCTACCGCTCAAGTTTTATCGGGCCAACTGAATCAAGCTGTGAAATCCCAGGGTCACCCCCTAGATGACTACAGGATCTCGCTGGATTACATCTGCATGCAGGTTCGGATCTTGGCTCCCAGCACATACCTGGCGAGGTCTCAGATACTGATTGCCGCAGAATTACGGCGAGCCTCAATCCGATACTGGTACGCGCGGCTTACGTAATAGTTTTAGCAGTGGTAGCAAAAAGAGCACAACAGCGCCACCCATGATGGGGCCCGAGATGGGTCTTTCAATAAAGATCATCAGATTGCCATCACTCATCAACAAGGCCTGACGCATTGATGTCTCAGCCAGTGGGCCCAATACGATCGCCAACACCGCTGGTGCCAGTGGGTAATCCAGTTTGCGCATCAGGTAACCCACGATACCAAAAATCAGGATCAACCAGACATCGTGCATATTTTGCGTGGGCGCGTAGCCACCCACCAGGCACAGCACAAAAATGATAGGTGCGAGGATAGTAAAAGGCGTGCGCAGTACGCCAATGAACGCCGGTATGAATGCCAGGTTGATCAACATAGCGAAGAGGTTGGCCACGTAAAGGCTGGCAATAAGGCCCCAGACGAAGCTCTGATGTTCAACGAACAGCATCGGCCCAGGTTCCAGACCCCAGATCACCATGCCGCCCAGCAGGATCGCCGTAGTCGGCGACCCGGGAATGCCCAGGGTCAGCATAGGCAGCATTGAACCCGTGCTGGCAGCGTTGTTGGCCGATTCAGGTGCGGCCACACCCTCAACGTTGCCTTTGCCAAAAGAGTCCGGGTCCTTGGACATTGTCTTGGCCATACCGTAGGCCATAATGGATCCCGGGGTTGCTCCTGCAGCCGGCAGTATGCCCACAAAATATCCCAGAAAAGATCCCATCAAACTGGCTTTCATTGAATGTTTGAGGCTCTTCAAGTGCGTGACGATACGCCCGATGCTAAACGATGCCTGGGAGACTTTTACCCCATCATGGCTGGATTCGATGGTCCAAAGCATCTCACCAATTCCGTAGATACCGATTGCCAGAACCAGAAAATTAATGCCATGGAAAAACCCGGGCAAGCCACCGAAAATCAACCGCGGCTCTCCGCTGATGATGTCCAGACCCACAGCGCTCAGTACCAAACCAATGAATATCGAAAACAGCGTCTTGGGGATATCGTCGCCACCCAGCCCAACAAACGTCGCAAATGCAAGCATCATCAGTGCAAATTCCTCGGCAGCACCAAAAGCCAGTGCGACTTCGGCCAAGGGAGGTGCAAACAGCGTAAACAGCACCACCGATACGGTGCCACCAATAAACGAAGCGCCAGCGGCAGTAATCAGCGCCTGGTCTGCTTTGCCGGCAAGGGCTAACGGCCGACCATCAAAGGTGGTGGCGACAGCGGTCGAAGCACCGGGAATTCCCAGCATGATCGACGAAATAGCGCCACCGTACATGGCGCCATAGTAGATGGCTGCAAGAAAAATGATCGCGCCTGTGGGCGGCACCAGGAAAGTCATCGGCAGCAAAATGGCGACGCCGTTTACCGAACCAAGCCCCGGCATCGCGCCAATAAAAAGACCCAGCGCACAGCCGAATATGACAAGTGCCAGGTTCAAAGGTTCCAGCGCAATGCCAAAACCCTGCAGTAGCAGATCAAATGTTTCCACAGGGCCTCACATGAAAATATCGTACAACGGATAAAAAAGCGGCTCGGTGTAACCTTTCGGTAAAGTAATCCGCAGTGCAATCTCAAAGAAAAAAAAGCTGGCCACGGGTGTGATCACAGACACCGCTACACTGAGCGGCCAGCGGTGGCCTCCCATCACTCGCACGTAGTACAACAGGAAAAGCGGTATGGAAAGGTATATACCAATAATGTGGATCGCCCCGATCATCAGTGTCAGTGCAACGATGACCCGGATTATTGTGCTCCGCGTTGTAACGGCCAGGTAAGGCTCGGTCGAACGTGACGGTGCGGTTTTTTGCCTAAACCAGCGTGCCACAATCCACACACAACAGATCAGCATCCCAAATGCCAGCCAAAAGGGAAACGCCCCACCGCCTGGTCCTTCATCAGGAATCCAGCCGATGGGGAGCTCCGCACTCTTAACCATCAAGTAGGCCGAAAAGGCCCCAAGAACCAGGGCCATCAGCAGCTCGGCTCTACGCATGGCAGTTGCTCCTTCTGCCTTAAGCCAACGGACTTGGGATCAAATCTCGCCTATATCTTTTAAGATAACTTCATGGACTGCCTTCTCTCGAGCCCAGTAGGCCTTGAGCTTAGGCCCAGTCAGGAAACCACCCATCAGGCTCTTTTTGGTCATGTAGGCCTGCCACTCATCTGTAGCATAGACTCGGGCGAACACATCACGATAGTAAGCGGCTGCTTCATCACTCATGCCTGGCGCTCCAACCACGCTGCGTTGCATGAAATAGACGTAGTCCTTACCTAGCTCTTTGAAAGTCGGTGCGTCCGGAAACAACGGTAGCCGTGTTGGAGTAAACGACGCGATTGCTCGGGTTTTGCCAGCCTGGTAAAAGCCCAACTGCTCAGAGGGATTATTCACGGTGGAATTACAATGGTTACCTGCCAATTCCTTGGCTACCCGGCCGCCGCCTTTGAAAGGCACGTACTTGATCTTAAGGTCATACGCTTTATTGAGGAAGGTCGTCAGCAGCTGATCTTCCTGGCCCTTGCCAGTACCGGCCATGAGCCAATCACTGCCTGCGGCTCTGGCTGCAGCCACGAACTCGTCAACGTTGGTGATGCCCGAATCGACGTTAACCCACAGCAAGAAGGTATCCTCAGCCATGCGTCCGACAGGTGTGAAAGTCGAAATGTCTACATCCAGGCCCGGTTGGCGCAACGGTGTGGTGTAAAAGCTGTTGAGTGTCACCATTACGGTGTGGTTGTCGCCCTGCTTACCCTTCATATGGATGAGCGCCTCTGCACCAGAGCCACCTGGCTTGTTGATCGGGACAAACGGTTTGGATGCCAAGCCGTGCTTCTCGATCACGCTTTGCATCAGGCGTGCCATTTTGTCGGCCCCGCCACCCTTGCCAGCCATAATCACAAAATCCACTGGCTTTTTTGGCTCCCAGGCCTGCGCCGGGGCAGCAGCAAGAACCGCTACCGCACTCGCAAGTGCAATCAGCGGTAACAACAATTTGCGTTTGATCATCTTCTTTCCTCTCTTTTTGTATCATTGATTGACGTTATGCAACATTATCCGATAAAGCCTCCAACTCTGAGAATTAGGCCAGGAGTCAATGCCCCCTGGGCACTATCTTCACCCTCAGTAATCAGGCACGTTATACCAACAGCGAAACCAGTAACAACAAATATTCCCTCGCCTAATTATAAGGATTATTTATTACTAACCAGTAGACTACCTGATTTCAGTGATCAACCTGCCAAACTTGTGCTCGTCGGCAATGATAAGGTCCTTCAGTCGCTTTGCGCCTAAGGAGTGGCCTTATTTCTATCCGCTTGGCCGGGATCGCATATTGTCCGGGAGATAAGTAGCAAGGTCCGGGAAGGCTATCAGAATAAAAACCATCACCACCATCATGGCGAACATCGGCAGTGCCACCTTGGATAGATAGCTCATCTCGTGGCCGGTCATACCTTGCAGCACAAAAAGATTAAAGCCAATGGGTGGGGTGATCTGTGCCATTTCGACAACCACGACAATAAAGATACCGAACCAGATCACGTCTATACCAGCGGTACGGATCATCGGCTCAACCACTGCCATGGTCAGCACTACCGATGAGATACCATCAAGAAAACAACCAATTACGATATAAAAAAGCATCAGTGACAGGATCAGCACCGTCGGTGATAGACCCAGCGAGGCGATCCATTCAGCCAACGCCCGGGGCAAACCGGTAAACCCCATAGACAGTGAGAGAAAGGCTGCGCCAGCCAGAATCAACGCAATCATGCACGAAGTGCGCAGCGCGCCAAGCAGACTCTGAATGAAAGTCTCGCGGTTTAAAGAACCCTGGCCAAGCGCCAGTATTAATGAACCGACTACACCAAACGATGCAGCCTCGGTAGCGGTAGCCCAACCCAGGTACATTGAGCCGATGACAAGTGCCACCAACAGCAATACCGGTATCAGAAAACGTGACTCGGTAATCTTCTGGGCAAAGGAGATCGGGGGCTCAGGCGGCGGCACCTCTTTGGGTCGTACAAATGACCACACGGCGACATAGGTCATGAACAGCAGTGCCAGCGTTAGCCCAGGCAGAATCCCAGCGATAAACAGTTTGGATATAGACTCATTGATGGTGACACCATAGACAATCAGCGTCAGCGACGGCGGGATCATCAATCCCAGCGTGGCCGAACCTGCCAGGGTGCCAATAACCATGTGCTCTGGA
>JAAZZE010000085.1 GCA_014239255.1 Gammaproteobacteria bacterium | reverse complement strand
CCATTTAACAGAACCGGCTATCAGCTTCAGCATTGATCGATACGGTTTGAGAAGCGATTCCGTAATCCCAAGTCAGTATTTTTAGTTTAAAAGGTTAGAGCGACATTGGGGAATGTCTTAAATAATTAAAAGAGGGAGGACTGTATAGATGAGTGAAAAGCACGTCGTGGAATATGACGAAAACACCATTTCCGTACTTGAGGCGGTATGGGGCGAGGGCTTCATGTCGCCCGGTGGCACGGAAGAGGTTGACCGGGTCTTGGGCAGTGTGGATCTCAGTCAGGCTAACGTACTTGATATTGGCTGTGGGATTGGTGGTGCGGCAGTTCATATTGCGCTCACCAGGGAGCCCAGTATCGTAACCGGTATCGATATCGATGAGAACCTGGTAAACCTGGCGCTGGAGCTTGCCGAAAAAAACCAAGTATCGGCCATTTGTGATTTTCAACGAGTTGAACCCGGTCCCTTGCCTTTTGAGCCCGGGAGCTTCGATGTAGTCTTCAGCAAGGACTCCATCATTCATATTGCCGACAAGTTCAGCCTGGCAAAGAATGCCTACCAGTTGCTGTCTCCTGGTGGATGGTTTCTGGCCAGCGACTGGTTGTGCGGTTACGAAGGCGAGCCTTCACCCCAGATGCAGGCATACATCCACGCGGAGGGACTAGATTTCGGCCTGGCCTCGGCGAAGACTTATCAGCAGGCCTTTGAGGCGGCGGGGTTTGTTGATATTGAGTTCGAAGAGCGAAACGCGTGGTACCGAACCCAGGCCCGGGTAGAACGCGACAATTTGGCGGGCCCGTTATACGACGAGCTGGTTAGCCGGGTTGGCGAGGATTTTCTTAGTCGGGAAATCGATGTGTGGAACAAAATGATCATCGTCCTCGATAGTGGAGAACATCGACCTACACTTCTGCGTGCGCGAAAGAAGCTGTAATCTTTTATATCCCATAGCCCTAACTACTATAAGCCGTTTATTGGAGAGCATAAGACAAGAAATTTGTGGAGGCGGCGGGAATCGAGAAATTATTCAAGCCATCTAAAGTGCTGGATTTGTTTGAACGTGATTCGCTCTTAGAGCGGGCGCAGAAAAGGATTAACAAGTCTACGAATTGCGACGAGTTTGAGTAGTTTTTGCCGAGTTAGTTATTTTTTCAGACTGAAAAATTCGGCGGAGGCCGGCAGACTGTAGTGGGGTTCAGTAGACCGCTTTTTCCGGTTTGCTGTAGCCAAACATTACTTCGATCAGCCCGGCCGCAATGATGGTACAGGCGCCCACCCATTGCACTAACTTCATTGTTTCCTGTGGCAGCAGGATTGATGCACTCGCAATTGCGACGATCACTTCTGACATCATCAGCAGGCCCACACGACCCGGAAACAACAGTTGGGAGACCCGTAAGACAATAATAAAACCAGGTGTCATAACAAAGATGGACCAGAAAGCGGTGCTCGGCAACGCCACCTTCAGTGCCTCGATTTCTGGCAGTGAATCAGCATGGATAACACCTGCAAAAACGGTCGAAATGATCATTGATGAAATAAACATAAAGGTCGCCAGGGGTAGGATTGGGATCTTCGACCATCGGTTCAGTGTAGCCCCAGCGATGGCCCAGAAAATTCCTGATAAGAAGCCGTATAGGTCGCCAATATTGAGCGGATGACTTGACGAGTCGCTGTTTGATAAAAGGAGCAACAAGCCGATGAAACCCATGCCAATTGCAATGATTCGGGCGCGTGTCAGTTTTTCTGAAAGCCACAAGACGCCGAGCACAGTCGACCATACTGGTGTCAGGTAGAACAGCAGAGTCCCCCTAACGACAGTGGTTTGGACTAGGCTATTCCCATACAGGGTGAACGCCATGCCAATCATGATCGCAGCGAATAAGGTCGGACCCAGGATTCCCGCCAACTTCCTGAGATTGAAGGCGAGTACGGGGCACAACAATAGCAATGGACAGGCGTTGAAGAAGACCACGGCCCAAGGACCCGATATCCCCGTAGTTTCGATTGCCCGCAACGGAAACCAGTAAAGACCCCAGATCGCAGAGCCCAGAACGATTGCAAGGCTTAAGGTTCTATCAGAGAACTCTTCTGTGCGCATGGTGACCAGTCCTGAATCGGATAGGGTGATCGATGACTTCTTCCGATGTGATGCTGTATCCGTGGTTCTTGGCAAGCGTAGCAATGCCATCTCCTAAACCTGACCCATTGGCGGTAGCGGTATTAACGATGGAGATGACCTGCTCCTGAAGGTCTTCATCTTCTAAGACGGCATTACGGAATGATTGGAAGTCGGTCATTGGGGTTTCCAAGTCCGGTTGGGGTGAATGCAACGACATAACCAATGGCAAAGACAATATTTTTAATTAGTTGAAAGGTAAAATGGGGTATACGATTGTGTATCCCACTCACCTAAACCTAGCTTACTTCTTGGCAGTTACTTCACGACTGCAATACTAAAGCTCCCAGAAAACCGGGCCTTCTTGGACTTCCGGCGGTGCATTCACAAGGTCCGCTAGGCGACCGAGTAGTTCCCCAACCTTAGGCTGTGCGGCTGCTGCGCTTTCTGCAGTATCGTAGACACCAATGGTTACCGACTTTCCTTCGGCTATCCGGACACTACAGGCTGATTGCAGACCGTCAATGGCCCTCATGTCGTCGCTAATGGAATCTGCCAGAGCAATTATTTCGCCTTCTCGAGCCGGATCGTATGAAAAAGTTGTCATTCGGTAGTGCATAGTATTTCCTCCTTGAGAGATTGTGGATTAAAAATATTCCTGTTTAACAAAAGCATCCACAACGGTCTGGCCGTGAAGGTATCACCTTTGAGGATGTTAGTTCTCAAGCTCTTTTATAGTTAGGATAGTCACTTGAGATTATATTGAGTACTCTGCTAATTATCGTATTTTGCACGGATGCGGTAGCCAGGCTGAGCTTCGGCCACTTATACCACAGCCACTACTTACAGATTACTTCCTCATCATTATGAAATAAATTTCCAGTAGGTGTCCTTTTTCGACACCAAGCCATTTTTAAACTCCCAAAGATCACAACCAAGATACTCAAACGCCTCTCCTTGTCTCGGTGTACCCCGTACCACCCATTCCGAGATAGCCTTGGACTCGTCACATACCCAATGGCGCATCTCTTCCCATCGCATATCGGGAATCTGGGCGTAGCGCGCTCTCAATACAGAACCAATCTCCTCTTTTCCGATACAGCGCCGGCCCTCTGGTGCATTGGGGCCACTTGCCATCAGCCAGACACAGTCTGTGGCAAAGCAGGAAAGAATCGCATCCACGTCGTGCTGGTTGAATCCTAATTGGATTTCATCCAGATATTTGATAGTTATAGGACGAGACATGATTTTCTCCTGGTCGTTGGAATGAATGAGTGGGTTAGCACCCGCCCGCAGGTTCTTAAGTATTACTAATAGGTCCTATAGTATTCCTGAGGATGAAACTAGGATTAATCGGATTGAGCATTTTCAGTACCACCATTGATTCACCGGCACGGGGGTGAAGCCTGATCAATGGCAATTACTTCTACGGTCGATCTGCGTATACCTCCGGCACCTACTGGCCGAGGAAAGGCTCCGGCGACGATTTAAGCATCCTGTTGCGGATTTTTTCGGGGAACACCATACCGGGCTTTTGGTCATAGCTGAACAGTAAGGTCTGGCGGGATCTTGCGGTCTGCCCAACAGGTGCAACCCGATGCAGTGAGCGCCTACCCATGAAAAGCATGAAAGTACCCGCGCTCGCTTCTGCAACTAACGGTGACTCGCTACCCGAGAAAATCCGATCAACGCGATCGTAATTCTCATCCGTCTCGCTGCGAATCAAGGGGGCATACTCAAAGGCGCCACCCTGCTCAGCATTTTGCAGAATAAACGAGATCGCACCATCATTGGTGTCGTAATGCCAACCAAACTCGTCCCCCGCCCGCATGATATTAAGCCTGACGGAGATGTTCGGACAGGCGGAATTGAAAAGCGTCTCGTACCCCAGTAGCTGTCGGACGAATTCTGTCAGCTGTGCAAAATTAAATAGCCGAGTACACAAACCCACGGGGTTTAGTTGATCAGCCGTCAGTACACCGCAGTGGCGACGATAAAGTCTGCTTCTGGGATGCCCTTCGGGAAATCCCGAATTCTTGAGCCAGCCATACGGTGTCGCCAGAAAGTCCACCTGTCGCATGATGTTCTCAAGCTTGGAAACCTCGTCTGCAAGGCTTCGCACAACCGTCGGGCGAAGGAAGCCCTCCAAAGCACAGATGGCACCCTCGCTCATCATCTGCCGGCAATCCTCTACCAGAGCGCAGCCTGCTGGTGAATCCAGCCTATCGAGCGGATACCGCTCAAGATCAATGAAATCGGCAAGAGCCTGCATTTATGGACACGCCTCCAGGAAAAGATATTAAGCTTTTTGGTTTAATGGTATTGTAGACCCGACAATGCGCTATGGCAGTCAGGGCCGCAGATGAGGCGGTGTCGATCTGGATATAATCGCGTTCTCTCCCGTCCCAACAACGGATATTTTGGTTTCCGTTGATTCCAAACGCAAGGCTAAATCCTTATGAGAATCTTCTCCCGACTGCTGCTAGTCGTCTCCACACTGGCTATGGTCTCAGGCTGCGCTGGCTCCGGCGACAGTGGAAACTGGGGTTGGTACGTCATCTCCCCAGCTACCGGTCAGGGGATTACGAATATCAAATTTTTGCTGGGGGGGCTGAAAGACACCATTATTCTTTCCCTGGCTTCCATTGTGCTGGCCATGGTGCTGGGTTTTCTGATTACCCTGCCCGGCATCGCCGCCAACCGTACAGCCCGGGCGATTAACGTGACCTATGTTGAGCTCGTTCGGGCTATCCCATTGCTGGTATTGATCCTGTGGGTGTATTACGGCCTGCCCCAGGTTGCCGGCATCAGTATCGGCATCTTTCTGGCGAGCGTTCTCGCGCTTGGCATCTCGGACTCTGCCTTCCAGGCTGAAATCTTCCGTGCCGGAATCCAGTCGATCCATAAAGGACAGATAGAAGCTGCTGACGCTCTGGGTCTTAGATACAGTCAGAAAATGCGGCTGATTATCCTTCCTCAGGCAATCAAGGTCATCCTACCTCCGCTCGGCAACCAGTTTGTCTATATACTCAAAATGTCTTCGCTAGCGTCCGTTATCGGTATGCAGGAACTAACTCGGCGCGCCAATGAACTTGTCGTGACCGAATACCGCCCGCTGGAGATCTACACCTTTCTGATCCTTGAATACCTTGTGCTGATACTGATCGTGTCGGCCGGAGTACGGTGGCTTGAAAGAAAGATGCAGACTGACGAGCACTAGCTCACCGTCACGACTCCAGAAAAAATCGCACCAACACGCCTATTCAAATACAAACGCGTTGAATTCCTGAATCAAGGCTTGTGTTGCCACCTCGATCAACTGCAAACCATGCGCAGGATTGGCCAGTTCCGAATATGATCCCACACGGCCATCGGCAAACGCTTCCTTGTGCCGGGTAGCGGGCCCATGATAATCACCTGCAGCCTCGCGAAGATCATCAGGCGAGAGCGGCTCTGGCGGACTGGCATCCTCTCGTGCAACCGTACGCATTACCTGTTGTGTGATTGAGACTTCCGAAGGAGTTCCGTGCAGACCTTCCCAACCTCCGTACAACTCCTGACGCAGTGTGTTGACCTCAGAAAAATCCCACCAGTTACGGATCTTCACCATAGGCGACTGGTCATCGTATTTCAGGTAAAGGTCATGTACTGCGCTTTTGAGCGGCGCGAGATTCGCTCCATGTCCGTTAAGAACATAAATCCGGTCAAAGCCGCTTCGCATCAGGGAAGTCGTGATTTCCGTGAAGATCTTTGCAAACGTCTGCGCCGAAAGTGAAATCGTGCCCGCAAATCCCAGGTTAAACTGAGCCGGTGCATAACTCAATACAGGAGCCACGAGCATACTGCTTCGTGATGCGGCACTCTGCGCTATCGTATCCACACAGATCGAATCGGTGCCGATCAGTCCGATCGGTCCGTGCTGCTCAAGAGAGCCTGTGGGTAAAACGATTCCGGTGCAGGACTTTAGATAGTCCTCGACCTCCTGACTGGTTGCGGTCTGAAGGTTCAAGGCTGTCTCCGTGTTTCTTTCCAATTAACGATTGCTGGCATACTTTTATTGTGAAAAACAAAAAAGGCCCGTGTGAACGGGCCTTTTTTGTTCTCTCATGACCAAGGACTGGTCTAGAGACCCCACTTCTTCTTAAGACCGTCAAAAAATCCGCGGGCCTGCTGCAGTGAGATCCAATGATTCACGTAGTTGATCCACACCTGATCATCCTGCGGCAGCAAGATAGCGAGCGGCGTTCTGGCCTTAGCGTTCTCGACTGGGGCGATCATCATCTGGCCAGGATATTTTTCAACCAGTTTGTGTGCCTCGATATTAGAAGTGATACTCGCGTCTGAGCGCCCTGCCAGCACGTCCTGCCAGTCTCTCGCGGGTGATTCCACGATCACATGGGTCGCATTGGGGAAGAACGACTTTATGTACTGCTCCTGGGTAGTACCGAGGTTAGCCGAAACCTTTACACCGGCCTGATTGATGTCATCCCAGGATTTAAACCGCTCTGCATTCTTTGTGTGAATCATCGGCAGTTGACCTACGTCCACATAAGAAATTGAATATCCAGCCACTTTCGCGCGCTTGGGATTGAGGGACGCGGAACCTGTCATGTGGTATTTGGCCGCGGTTACCCCAGCGACCAGCGTCTTCCAGTCTGTAGGTACATATTCGATTTCAACGCCAAGATCCTCGGCCAGCTTGGTGCTGACATCGATATCAAACCCTGTGTACTTGTTGGTGGCGGGATCGCGAATGGTCATCGGGTTCCAGTCACCGGTGGTGCCAACCTTGAGCACACCTTCTTTAAGAATCGTGTTCAGTACTGATTCTCCAGCCTGAGCACCGGTTGCAAGCAGGGGTGCCGCCAAAATAAAGATGCTTCGTGCAACAAACTTCCTTAACGAATTCATTAGAGAACCTCCTCAGTGATTTTCTTTGTGGTTAAAAATGTAACAACCCCCACATTATAGTCATAGGGGAACTCAACTACGCCTCGCAAATGTCTCACAGGCCTGCTTCACCATCAACACCCGCTCATCCGGGCTCCTGTCACCGCTTCTGATAACCGTATTCGCAACTGTTTGCCCAAAGGCCCTTTGCTGGTCAGAACTGAAACTCGCCAGAAAAACCGTATCCTGCGTGTAGGTGGAGACAATCTCACCCTCGCGCTCGGCCTGCCGCGGGGGTTCATGACCCTCCTGTAGTTCGGTCACCCGTCGGCGCAGCAGCCTTCGAAGACGAGCAACCCCGGCATCGGAACTTGCGAGGTTTTCTCGGTCATGCATTGCGATAGGACCCTGAGACACCTGCGCTTCATAGTCACCCGGATGCCGCTGCGCCTCCTCATGGGAACGTTCAGTGGCCGTCTGCCCAATGAAATCGATGCTTTCCTTGCCGATATGTGAGCGGTTGCCCTGATTACCCGGGTCGAGCTCTGAACTGAGATAGCGCCATCCGATGGTGCGGGTTGATGTGTTATCCACAGGCACTACCCAGCGCAGCACGGAGCTGCGCTGAAAGAACTTTTCGCTATCAGCCTCTTCCCAGATCGCACCCGTCTGATTGGCATTGGGCAATATCGATTCGACTGTGCGGCTCCAGATAAACCCGCCTACCTCGCGGGTCTGGATATTGATCATGCCTAGCGGGCTGTCCTGGTATTCTATGATCTGATCCAACCCCGAAGCCACGCCGAACTGGATACCGCTGACATTGGAATGCAGGTGAACAACGTGCACCGGATCCTGAGTGTTCTCGTAGATCTGCAACCAGTTGCAGGGAGTTGAAAGCGAGAAAGGTACTTTCTCAACACCGCTATCGGCCTGAGTATCAAAGACCGGAAAAGGCGGCTTTGATTTGAACGGGCCAAGATAAGCAAACACCAGGCCGTCTTTTTCGATCACCGGGTAGGCGCCATGTACTACTTTCTTGCAGATCGGTCCGTTTTGACGTTCAGAACCTGCACGGATCAGGGTACCGTCGACCGCATAGTGCCAGCCGTGATAACAACAGATGATCCCATGATCCGCCACAATGCCAAACTCAAGCGAGGCGCCGCGGTGTGAGCAGTGTTTGTGCAGCAGACCGAACTCGCCGCTTTTATCCTTAAAAAGAACCAACTCTTCGCCCAGCACTTTTACCAGTAACGGTAGACCAGTAACCTCATCAGTCATAGCCACCGGGTGCCAGTAACGGCGCAGATATTCTCCACATTCCGTCCCACGATCGATATGGGTCAACTCCGGATCTTCCTGCCAATCGTGCCGGCGATGGTATCCCTGGAACCCTTGAGGCCTTTCAGTTGTCATTGTTAAATCAAAAGATGTCAAAGACCGCGCACGATATCATTTTCCATGATTACATGGGTGACTCTTATTTCAGGCCCAAAATATCTCTGCCCGCATCAGTGGCTCTTACTTCTAAATACGTCAACATCAACCCATTGAATGGAGAAAAGCAACGGTTTCGTGAAACTGAAACTCCTAAAAGAACTTCTCAAGGCGGGCATAGCTCTCTTTAGGCCAGACCGCCTGAAGATCGTATCCCTCGTCGAAGGCAAGCACATCATCAGGAATATTGATCCAGGAAACCTTTTGCTTAACGTGCAGGTGAACACCAGGTGGAAATTTGTTTGGGCAATCTAATGTTCCGACCTTGACGACTCCCCAATCTCTTTGTCCTTGGTAGTAGCTGATTATGGCCGTCCCGCAATCTATGCACCGATCTACTTCATGCGGATTGCCACTTCCAGAAGCGCCAAAAACCGAGCGTAAACTGCCCGATATCAACTTAAAGTGGGTGGATTCAATAAAAGCGTGAGCGATGAATGCACTGCCTGTTTGCTGTTTGCACAAACTACAGTGACAGGCATGGATAAACATTGGCTCCTTTGTAAGTTGATAGTGGAGATGTCCACACGAACATTGGCCTTTGATCTCCATGCCGTATCCTCCGATGATTGTAGTGAGTGTAGATGGACTCAAACTTAGACTAATCGATTATAGAGAATGTGAGAACGACGTATTCCGC
>JAAZZE010000084.1 GCA_014239255.1 Gammaproteobacteria bacterium | reverse complement strand
TTAAGGTGCCTGACGATCGGATACTGGTCGAGACCGACGCACCGTACCTTGCGCCTGAGCCTCACCGCGGAAAAACAAACGAGCCCGCTTTCGTATCTTGTACCGCTGAACGAATCGCAGGTTTAAGGGGGATTTCAATAGAGACTTTTGCCGAGCTTACCTCAGATAACTTCTTTCAGCTTTTTAAACAGGCGCCCCGATATCCGGTTTAATTCGGAATCGGACTCAAAGAAGCGGGTGTAGTAAAGGTCTTAGTCCAGCCTTCTTTTCACTTCGGTTGCTGTTCTTTGTATCTCTATTTCGTATAATGTATATTATGTAAAGTGATTGATGAGAGTAAACGATCAGCACAACACGTGTTCTTTAGAGCAAACCGTTTGACCCTTCCCCCTGGCTCAGCCAGAATCAAGCAGCAGACGCGGAAAACCACAACGCCGAACCGCATTCGAGGGCTTTAAAACGGCCCGTTTCAAGAAAATTTAAACCGAGGAAAACGTTGTAATGACACAAAAAGAGATTATCGCAACAGCCACCCCGCAGGACGATGCCGCCCAGGCAACACCTTCAAAGGCCCCTACTAAGGCACCTGCGGCAAGCCGCAAACCCGCTACCATCGGATCGTCCATTGTCATCCATGGCGATGTCGCTGGGGAGGAAGATCTGGTTGTCGACGGGACAATAGAGGGTACGGTTAACTTCAAGGACAACAACCTAGTAGTCAGCGTCAACGGCCGGGTGACGGCGAATATTAACGCGCGCATTATCCGTGTTGACGGCGAGGTAAAAGGTGAGTTGCACGGCAGTGAACAGGTCGTCATCAGCCCCAGCGGCAAAGTTAAAGGGGACATCCGTGCTCCCAGAGTCGTCCTTGAAGACGGCTGCTCATTTAAAGGGTCTGTTGATATGGAAACCGATAAGGCGGGAGGGTCTGACCGCGCGACAACACCTCGCTTGCGCCCCAGCGCGGGACGACCGGTTAGACCAGGTCGTGAATCATCGGAATCCGGAACCTTGCGCAACTAAACCAAAAACCGCGGCCTTTGCCGCGGTTTTTATTCAACTGCTGGAGTGATACGATCACGGGTAGTAATTCACCCCTGCCCTATTCACAGGTGTTTTGGCTATCTTTCGTTCCGATCGCTTTTTTACAGAAACTAGCCGGTCAACCTTGTCCATTGCGTCGCACGATCATGAATCCTGCCGGTTGGCAGGGTCAAAAGCCATGATCGGCCCGAGGATAAGTTCTGGGTGCTCATATATCAGATCATCACTCAGTGGGATAAAGACTTTATTAGTCACAAGCTTGTTTCTCTTTCTGTGAGGCGCTTTCACGCATTGATTGCAATAATAGACCCCCCAAGGGGTCTTTCCGGGCGTAACCTATGGTAAAAGGGTGGCAACAAAGTGGAAACTTGACCTCATTGGGCCAAATTTAGCTAAGAGGCCTAAAACTCCCGAGGTTTTTCTGTCATGGAGTCCATATGGCAACCGTAATAGCCGTAGTCGAAGATGATCGGGATCAACGGGACAACTACGTCGATGTCCTCACCGCGCACGGCTACGACGTTCGAGCCTATGCGGATAAGCCAAGTGCCGAGGCTGGTTTTGAGCGTGAGTTACCTGACCTGGCCTTGCTGGACATCATGCTTGGGGAAGACATGGATGGCGGTTTCGACCTTTGCATGGGGTTACGAAAGCTCAGCCCTACTCTGCCAGTGATTTTCCTGACGGCCCGGAACAGTGATGCGGACCGGATCTCCTCGCAAAGAATGACGGCATGGGACTACATTACCAAGCCGGTTAGCCTTGAATTTTTGGTTGCCAGGGTTCACGCTCTATTACGTATCTCCGAACAACTGCAAAACCACTCACCTGAGTCGTCAGTATTTTCAGTCGGCGATCTGGAACTGAATGAAAACAGCATGTTGGTGCAATGGCGAGGTCAACCAGTAAGTCTGACGTTAACGGAGTTCTGGATTATCGAATCACTCACACGAAACCCCGGTCATGTGAAAAGCTATGAGACACTGAGTGATGTGACCCGACAGGGGTTGGTCGAGCGAAATACCATCAACGGATACATCCGGCGAATCCGTAACAAATTTCGCGAACTCGATTCAACCTTCGACCGGATCCAGACAGTCCATGGCACAGGCTACAAGTGGGAGCGCGATCCCGAGTGATTGGTCGCAAAGCCCTGCGAAAATCAGCAAAGCGGGTTGACCAAAAGAAACGTCGGGGGGCGCCTGGTATGCGGCCCGGGCTTAAGATTCGTACTAAGCTCTTGCTACTGGTTGTCTCTTTGTTGGCTATACCCTGGATGGGCTACGAATCAGTTCGGGAAATGGAAAGATTCCTGCTCGAGGGTCAAGAGCAAGCGCTCGAATTAACCACTCAAGGCATTTCAAGCTTGCTTGGAAACCGAAGCGACCTTTTCGACCCGGGAGTTGGAGTACCGGAGGTCATTGGGCGAACATCGAGACCTTTGCCTACTGAGATCGAGCAATCTTTATCTATCGACGCTGCAGCATCCGGCTGGGTGTCAGCGATCGGCGAACTCACCAATTTCACAGGTTTTGGTCTTTTTGAATGTGGCCCAGCGTATCAACCAGATTCCCTGGCCGTTCGCCACGGTGTTGCAATTGACCAGGAGCAACTTTTTGCCTACTTCGAGGTTGATGATGACATTATCATCTTCAGAGACTCGAACCTGGTCTCTCTTGACAATAGCGACCAACTGCGGATGACTGTCCAGACGAGTTCGGGGGCGATCTCTCGTTATCTGCTTACAACCACAGAACCTGGTCGGGTGAGTATTTATCTGATGAGAGATAACTGGCGTGAAGCGATAAGTGGCGACGCCGTCAGGGAGGTGGCTGGAGTGCTTGATCTGGCAGAACAGGGGTATGTCATTAAGTTGCGCATTCCTCGAAACTTGCTAGGTGTAGGTGCACGACTCAAGTTTGAAATAATCGACGTTGATGACATTAGCAGTCGGGTTGTTAGTCGAGTAATCAGTACTGAGCCAGATCCCACCCAGGTTGGGATCGGTCGGGTCCGCCTTGCAACCCCAGGATTGACAAAACTGATTCAACCACTTTACCTGTCGGAAGCAAATATAACCATCTGGGATCGAGGGTACCGGCTTCGAGCACAGGTCGGATCTATCTTCCCCGTAGGACGGGACGGGTTTGATCCTAAGAGTGAAAAGTTCGACTGGCCTTTCCCCAACGTCGAAGCCGCAATTACCCGCTTTTACTACTGGATACTCCGCAGTCCGGCACGAGGTTTCAAGGACATGCCGGTTGATTCAAGCCAGGAAGACTACCGACTCCTGGGGCGAGTGCTCACTGAAGGCGAGCCAAAGTCTGAACGGCGTCGCTATGGAGATGCCAAGCTAATTGTTACCGCAGCGCCAATCTGGGCCGAGGGAAACATCGACGGCATGGTCCTCATCAAACAAAGTGGGAATAAACTATTGTCCTTGCAATACCGCACCCTGCAACGCTTTACATTACTGTTTTTGGGCGTTTTTCTCTTCCTGTCGGTTGCGATCTTGGTATTTTCGACCCGATTAACCTATCGCGTAGGACGACTACAACGCGAAACTGAGCAAGCAGCGACACCGGAAGGTCGACTGCTGAAAGATCAAATTCGGCCCGGTGCCCGTTCCAGTGATGAACTGGGCAGTCTCACACGGAGTATCTCTGGATTGCTTCACAATCTTGGCCAATATACTCGCTACCTGGAGAAACTACCTGATACTCTCGCGCACGAACTCCACAATCCACTAAATGTCGTCAATTCGTCTCTGGAGAATCTTCAGTACAATCACGGTGAGTTAGCAGATGATAAGCATCTGCAAAGAGCGCGCAATGGCGTTGGTCGACTTCAGTCAATCATCACAAGCCTGACCGAAGCCGCAAGTCTTAAAGAGGCCTTGAGTCACGAACAAAAAGAACGATTTGATCTTTCTGCTTTAATTGATGGCTGCGTAGAGGGATACCAGGCCGTTAACCCAAAACACCGGATTGTTTCCACGCGTGCGGCTGGGCCTACGATGTTTGAGGGGGTCCCGGACCGCTTTGCCCAGATGCTCGATAAATTGATCGATAACGCGGTCGAGTTTGGAGCAGACCAAGGACTAATCGTTGTCAATCTACGAAGGAATACCGATGGTATTGAATTAACGGTTGCAAACGATGGCCCTGCCCTGCCAGTCGAGATAATTGACAGGCTCTTCGACTCAATGGTCTCCCGAGCGCGAGATGCACGCAAAACGCATCTAGGTCTAGGGCTCTACATCGTTCGTCTCGTTGTGGAGTTTCACGACGGAACAGTTGTGGCGCGAAACCGCGCCGGTGACCGTGGTGTAGAAGTTGTCGTATCCTTACCTCAGGCTCACGTTTAATCTCGCTAATAGAGCCGCCCTTTGCCAAGATTATCTCTATTTAAGGCCTAAGGCCATCACAATGTCCGAAATGTCCGGCTTGCCGTCGCAGACCTCCTTTGCGGACAGTCCTTGCAGCTCGTGAGGGAAAACCAACCATTGATCGGTCTCGTGAATAAAATAGTCAGGAACCCTATCGGTCTGGTTCTTATTGGGCTTATACCAGCATGTCGCAACCCTAACGTCCGAGGGCATATTGCGTCGGCAACGAGTTCTAAGATCCGTTATCACAGCTTCTATACTTTTCCCTGAGTCGAGGACGTCATCAACAATCAGGAGTGAATCGTCCCGATTGATCTTACGAATTAAGTAACCTAGGCCGTGAACCTGGACCGATTCGGCTGTTTCGGCGATACCTTTGTAATAGGATGTCCGAATAGCCACGTGGTCAGTGGCTATGCCAGCATAATCAAGAAGTTCCTGGACCGCGATTCCAACAGGTGTGCCGCCACGCCAGATACCCACAATAAAGTCCGGGCGGAATTCGCTTTCGATGATCTTCTGCCCGAGTAAAAACGAATCACGAAGAAGATCATCAGGTGAGATAAAGTATTTTTCCATCAAGGACTCCTAAATCCAAAATTGAAATAATTATTGACTGTCTCCACGGGCCTCGCTTCCCTCCGGAAGATCGTCTTCGTCCACTTTTTGGGTTTGAGTTTCCTGAGATTTTGATTGAGAAACTTCGATCGGACTTGATGCCTTGCTTACCTCGGTATCGTCCGGGGCTGCTTCCGATATCTGTATTTGGGTAAGCTCAGTCTCTACCTCATCGAAAATGACATTTGAATCCACTGCCGAGCTAGCACTGCTACTACCAAGTTCAACTGCTTCTTGAAAGTTTTCGGACTCTGTTTTTGGCTCGGAATCTGGTTTTGGTGTGATCCAATGAGGGTCAACCCACGCTGATTCCGGTTTCGTGTAAAACACAACCTGGACTGGAAGAGTGCTACCCGGGAACTTTTTTTGAAAGATAGACGAATCGATTCGATGCACGCCGTAACTGAAGAAAACGCGACACCGGATGCAGGTAGGTCCTTGATAGGACGCCTTTTTTTGACCATTTGTCCAAACTTCGATCCTCCCCTCATCGGAGCTCCAAATGACGTGAACGATAACCTCATGCCACTTGCCACGAAGCTCTTTTTCGTCGATTAAAGAAAAATAAGGCGATTCTTCAACAAATTGAGCCCCCAGCCAGAGGACGCCCGTACTGCCGATCTCCAGAGCCCACGTCGAATCTTGGCTTCCATGATCAATAAACTGCCCATGCCGGGTCTTGGCTGGGTAGGTGTTAACGAAGTCTTCGGGGAAAAATATACTCCAACGATACCATTCGGACCCGGAAACGGGCTCGCTCGGGCGACGCGTTTGGGCCTGCTCTGCTCTTTCAGCCCCTAACGAACAATCGTTATAGGGAGCGGCAGAGGTACAGTCGCCAGGGCGTAATTCGAACCGCTCGACCATCTCGGTCGGACCCAGTCCCGTTGGGTCGGGGATTACAGAATAACCCCATTCGGAGTCGCTCGCGAACCTTATAAAGCGTGACCCCTCACTAGATACGCTCTCGGCCAAAAAGGAGAGTGTCAATGTAACAATTGCGACTAAACGCCCAAGCCAATACATCGAACGGTACCCAAAGAACCCGAACTAGCTCGCCCGCTCGAGCTCGGTGGTGGTGCCCGGGGCCGGAGTCGAACCGGCACAGCCGTAAGGCCGAGGGATTTTAAGTCCCTTGCGTCTACCAGTTTCGCCACCCGGGCCGGTCATAACATCAATAGAACCAATTGCTATAGTCATCAACTAATATATTTGACCCCGTTTTTGACCCCATCTGCAAGAAATTTATCGTTGGGTCACTGATATACCTTGTATTTTACACAAAGCGAAAGCGACGCGACCTCTGGTATGTCCGTGTGAACAAGCCCATGAGAAGGTAGGCTGCTGTCGCCATAGGTCCTTATCTTGATCACTTGCGGATCAGCCAGGGGCCGAAGTCTTTGTCATCCATTGAGAACTCCACAGCGAGCGCCGGTTCTTCTCCAACGACCCAGGCATCATGCCCTGGAGCGAGACAGTAGGCGTCTCCTGCCTTAACTGTCACTTCGGATCCATCGTCGGATACGACGTGAATCTGACCTTGTAGCAGGACCCCAACGTGCCCTGCCTGGCAACTGTCGGTGCCAACGTGAGGTTTAATGCACTCTGACCATTTCCAGCCGGGTTGCATATTGCCTTTGGTTAGCGTTACCGCTCCGAAATTTATTGTTGCGGCATGAGTTTTGTCGGGTGTCATCGTGTCATCTGGGCTCGACCAGGATTTTGTTTCTACTGAAGCCATGTTTTTCCTCCACAGTGATTTAACTTTTATTGATGTGCCTTGCCCAATAAATCGCTATTAGGTATCTCAAGGTCTAGTAGTTGGTTTACCAAATGAGCTGTAACATCATTTGCATTCTCTGTTGGACTAATCTTGTTCCAAGGTATGCAAAAAAGGGTAAAGCTTGTGGGAAGTTTGTATCAAAAAATACCTACAACGACTCTAAGGCCTGCACCCGGGATGAATGATGGATATGTGTAATAACTTAGAGATCGAATGGCGAGGTAACACTAATCTTTACTGCCTGAAAATCTCCATCTGTACTGCGTTGATAGGCCAAGCCTAGCCTGTCAAAAGTAAACATCCACCATGAAGTGGGTTTACCCGCTTTACCGAGCCCAACTCCGAATTCCCACTGATCATCGATGCTACTGAACCGATTCGGGCTGATATGGAAATCAATCTCATCAAACAAATTGGTATAAGTCGCATGCCAATAAAGGTTGAAAGGTTTACTAATCGATCCCATCTGTGGCAGTCGGTGTCCACCCTCAACACCCATCATAAGAGCCGCGTACCGACTCCTTGATTCATATTCAGGTTTACTCCCAGCAAAAGCGACACTTCCCAATAAAGCAATTGATCTGGTTTCTGTTTGTTTTAGATAAAAACGGCTCCTAATGCCCCCATACCAAACCATAACCGCCTCATCTGATTGTGCTTCATAGCCAACACCAAACTGGGCAAGGGGTTTAAGCATCCACCGCCGTGTTACCGGTATTTCAATATCTAGACCAGGTACAAAAGCGATTGAAGCGTAATTGTCGAACTCGAGCAAGTCTGGGATGTCATCGAACTGGTGAAATCCCAGTGAAACAGGGAGCCGTAAATTCATTTTGACGTTGTGGCTTTCCAGCCCCAGCCATTCTGGCGTTTTAATCTGGCGAGTTGACGGTAGATGAAGAATAAAGGTCGAACGATTATCGTCTACCCTATACAAACCGGTGCCGAAAAACGACGCGAGAGCCCAGTGAATTTGTTCCTCGGGGTGAATGGTTTTTGATTGTTCTTCCGCCTGGCCGATTGACGCTTGCACAGACAGCCCCAGCATCAAAATTGCGGCAAAGAGGCGAGGTTGGCAAAGTAAGTTGCTCATCTACCGCAACCCCTGCCATAGGCACGTTGTTTATTTAAGAAACACACGATGTAGTTTTTGTTTAGTAAATGAATCGGTAACTGGGAACAGTATCCAGTTCAACGGTCAGGAAATTTAACCATCACCAATTTCGCATCTTCTTTACTTACGACGCTACTATTATGACCGCGGCCACAGCGGTCCTTATGAAGCCATATGGACCCCGATGGGAAATTGCGAACTTCACCATCTCCAACCTCTATTTGGACCTGTCCTGACAAAACGAATATATACCCGTCCGTTGGCGGCTGATGCCATCCGCCAGCCCACCCGGAGGGTATCGAAAGAAACCCGACTTCTGTCGCGTCCTGAAATGCCGAGACTCCCGTAGGTAGTGCGGGAGGAGCAACTTCTTTGATTTCGAAATCAATATTCCTATCTCTAAAATGGGAAATTCCATTTTCATCAGAAAATATCTCTACGTAATTCATTTCTCTGTACTCCTATGGTTCTGATTTTTCAAATGTGGATTGGTAATAGGGCCTCGATTAAAGTGTCCCATCGTCTCAAAGCCACTTTTAACCTATAAATCACGGTGTTTCTATGGCACGAAACGCAAAAACTCATTCGCCCCATAGAATTGCCCCGGGCCTAGAAACATTGTATTCCAGTGAAGAATTTGTTTTAGGTAATGCATCCCATTCCTTATGTCCGCATGGCACCGGCCCAGTTTTGGCCCCAACCCCTTAGATCTGGGCCTTTAGCGGCCAAGATGTAAATAATTCCCTTAAGTAAACGTGATGGGCCCTGTAATGACCCAGGTTGTCTATCATCATTAGAAGGTAGGACCACAAGTAGCATGACCGATCTTATGCATACCCGCAGTATTGATATAGATCTTAGCCCTACAGGGCGGCAGATCGATTATCACCTGCAGTACAATTTCTTCCCTATTATGCTAATGATTATCTGAACCAAAAGACCCTGACCGACCGCGGTGTGAGCTTTAGGGTGATGGGGGCATTTTAGGATTGTTGACAGATATCGAACCCGCGTTGACGGCGCCCATGGCAAACGGGGCTCGTCTTTAAGTTTCTTGTTGCTGTCATTTCTTTTGCCGTTTAAGTTACTTGATGCCGATCTGGCTTGCCAAAAATAGCTGTTGATTGAATGGGGATGTGCGACGGGTGGTTCTCATCATTCAGAAACCAAAAACGAAAGAGTATCTCATTGGCGTATTCTGATCGTTAGTTTATAACTGCGATTAACCATGCAAGCATGAACAGGACGCAACAAAGGAGACCCCATATGATAACTAAGCGCCACGATCATCGTCGCAAA
>JAAZZE010000083.1 GCA_014239255.1 Gammaproteobacteria bacterium | reverse complement strand
TTTATCTAACTCGGCCTGAACAGCCTTCTCCACTCGTGCAGCCGTACCTACAGGTACCGTCGACTTGTTTACTATCACCAATGGACTCGAAAGCAGTTCACCAACACCTTTTGCTACCCCAAGCACGTGTGCCAAATCAGCCGACCCATTTTCCCCCTGTGGGGTACCTACCGCGATAAACAGAATATCAGCAAATTTGACCGCGTCGCTAAGACTTGCCGTAAAGCTCAAACGTCCTACTGCCGTGTTGCTTCGAACCAACTCCTCAAGGCCAGGCTCAAAAATGGGGATTGAACCATTTTGCAATTTCTCGACCTTGTTTATATCGACATCCATGCATAGCACCTGATTGCCGACATCGGCCAAACAAGCGCCCGAAACCAGGCCCACGTAACCACTTCCAATAATCGTAACGTTCATATAAACAATGACTTTCTGGACCAGATTTTCTGGTAGCAAAAAAGAAGGGCGCCATCAGGGCACCCTTCTTTCCAATCAAAGCCTGATTTTATCAGTTTTGGGAGGTTTTTCCATCCACCAGTATAGTATCTGGGTTTCCTAGAACAATCTTTTCGCCGATCCCAGGTATCGCTATCAGGTCTTTGGCCGACACAAATGGTCCATTTTCCGCGCGGTAGGTCACGATCGCCTCTGCCAGAACTGGGCCGACCCCTGTGATATTCGCTGACAGGCTTTGCGCATCGGCGATATTGATGTCGACTGGTTCTGCTCGTAACCCTTGGGAAGTCAACATTGCTCCCGTCAGAACCAGCGCCCCTAACGTATTGATTGTCGATAAAACCATTTTTTACTCTCCTTGTAATTAAATGTTGATTAAACGCTGCCGCAATCCTTGCGGCTATTTGAATTATCAATTTCATCACAGTATCTGACAATGGAATTAGGTCACAGAAGTCCTTGCTAATTTAGGGTTGCACTGAAAAGGCGAGCCGAGGTCGTGTTCCAACTCCTGCAACCCGGACATTGCCAATGCAAAGATCTGCCCTGCAACCCGCAGAATCGACACTCGTATCCAGCACGATCCTCAAGCAACTTGCCGGTTACATGACGCAGCAATTCGTAATCTGCCCTGATCCGACTATCAGCGGTATCCAGCGCTCGAAACTGCAGGAGACGATGAAGCCCGGGAAGTGATGCCGCCTCATTCACTAAGTTGAGAAGTACCTTCTCCGCTTCTTCCTTTGAACCATCTGCAGCCAGGTGGTCCACCAGCATCAGTTTCAACCGTTCATCCTCTGTAGCGGCGATTGCCTGATCAAGAAAACCTCGAAATAACGAAAGACTCCCCAGAGCGTTCGAACTCGCTTTGACCAAGTGAACCACTTCACAGAGCATTTCCGGGTGTTCACCCACAAGGCCGCTCCAGGAGACGATCGCATCACGATGATTGCCAGAAATGGCCTGCAAGCGTCCTTCGAGAATTCTCGCACGAGCACAACTCGGGTCGAGCGCCAGCGCGTCAGCGACCTCGGCCTGGGCTAATGGATAGTTACCAGCGCCAACCTCCCTTTCCGCCAGTTCGCAGTGATACTGCGCAATCACTACTCGAAGATTTCCCTCGGCGAGTTTATCCAAGCGAACAGCAACCCCGATCGCATTTTTCCACTCTTTCTCACTTTCATATATCTGAATCAGAAGATGTAGTGAGGGCTCAAGTAATTCTTTTCTTCCCGCAGCCTCTAACAAGAGATTCTCAGACCGATCCAACAATCCGGCTTTGTAATAATCGTTCGCAAGCTCAAACAACACCTGCCCCTTGTGTTCCGGACTCAAACCAACGCGGGCAATCAGGCCCTGGTGCAACTGAGTAGCCCGTTCGATCTCACCTCGGCGCCTGAATAAGCCGCCCAGAGCCAACTGGATCTCAAGATCTTCATCGTGCTGTTCCAGCGCCTGCAACAGCACGTCCAAGGCTTTATCGTGTTGCTCTGTGAGAAGAAAATTAAGGCTCTTGAAATAGGCAGTGGGTGCGGGCAGTCCGGTGCCACCTTTTCCCCGAGCATCGTTGCGGTGGCGTGCTACGAACCACCCTGACCCGGCCGCAACGGGTAGCAAGAGCCCTAGCCAGATCGGGTCCATCGTTACTAGGGGCTCACAGGCGGCGGTACTCCAACGTCTTGCGAAGGCATCTGCTCTATCCTATGGCGCCGGAGTTTCCGACGCAAAATCAGTACGCGAAAAAATCCCGTTAATAGCCCAAGCACAAATCCGACTAGCAGCGTTACCAACAACGCGATTACCAGTGGCCCTTGCCAGGCCAAATCAAAGTAATAGCGCAGTGGTACCTCGATCGGATTTTGGACTGCGAATGTCACGCCGAAAATGCCGATCCCAAGAAGCGCGAGCACCAGGGTCACTTTTTTCAGCATAGTCGATTACCCTTCGGGGCGGATTTCCCAGATTAGTGTCGTCCGGGTTGATCAACTCGGGTCACTCAGTCCAGGATATACGCTGGACGGATGCGAATCTACCCAGACTGTAAACTCAGTCAGACTCGTCAAATTCTTCATTGGCAGTGGCAGGGTTTCGATTGACACGCTCACGAAGCAAGCGACCAGGCTTGAAGTGCGCTACAAACTTACCTGGTACATTCACTGCTTCCCCGGTTTTTGGGTTACGCCCTGCCCTGGGCATGCGAAATCTCAAACCAATACTACCAAAGCCTCTAATCTCAATACGATCGCCTGCGACCAGAGAGCGGCGCATATGTTCAAGTACAGCATTGACAGAGAATTCGACATCACGTGATGGCAAGTGAGGCTGCTCGCGAGCTAAACGCTCGATCAAATCCGACTTGGTCATCGTCTTCATATGATTGCCTCGCCAACGCGTGAGTCTAAACGCATCTGATTATGCGTCCTGTTTCTCAAATTCTTCTTTAAGTTTGTCACCAAGGGATGTCCGCACGGACGTTTGCCCACTGTATTCTTGAATCGCCTGATCCTCGATTTGCGCCTCCAGCGCCTTAACTGACAAGGTGATACGGCGAGTCTTGCGATCAATGCTGGTAATTTTAGCCTCGATCTCAGACTCTGCATTCAATACAGATCGAGCATCTTCGACATAGTCCCGAGACAACTCGGTGGCCCGAAGGTATCCCTCGATACCGTCTCCCAAATCCACGATGGCGCCTTTTGCATCGACACTTCTGATCGTACCCTTAACAGATGTGCCTTTTGGGCGGGCTCCAACAAAGGCATTAAAAGGATCCTCTTCTGCCTGCTTAACCCCTAATGAGATACGTTCACGCTCGGAGTCCACCGAGAGCACGATGGCAGTAATCTGATCACCCTTTTTAAAATCGCGCACTGCCTCTTCGCCTTCCCGGTCCCAGGATAGATCGCTCAAATGGATCAATCCATCAATTCCGCCATCCAGACCGATAAATACACCAAAATCGGTGATTGATTTTATTTCACCGGTGATCCGATCGTTGCGCTGATGGGTTACCGAAAACTCCTCCCAGGGATTGCCGGTGCATTGTTTCATCCCTAGCGAAATTCGACGGCGCTCAGAATCGACCTCAAGCACCATCACCTCGACCTCGTCACCTAGATGGCAAACCTTATTCGGATGTACGTTCTTATTGGTCCAGTCCATTTCTGAGACATGGACCAATCCTTCTACTCCCTCCTCAAGCTCAACAAAGGCTCCATAATCAGTGATATTGGTAACTTTCCCAAAAATTCGCGTCTTTTCTGGGTACCGCCTTGCGATATCGGCCCAAGGGTCCTCGCCAAGCTGTTTCATCCCGAGCGAGACCCGGCTACGCTCACGATCAAACTTGAGCACCCGGACCTGGAGTTCATCGCCCACACTCAGCATCTCTGAGGGGTGCTTGACGCGCTTCCAGGCGATGTCGGTAATATGCAGCAATCCATCCAGCCCACCCAGATTGACGAATGCCCCGTAGTCGGTCAGGTTTTTGACTACCCCGGTGACCACCTGGCCTTCTTCTAGAGTTTCTAAAAGGGCGTTGCGCTCTTCCTGCATTTCTTGCTCAACGACCGCACGCCTTGAGACCACAACATTATTCCTGGCCTGGTCAAGTTTGATCACCTTGAATTCCAGTTCGCGGTTCTCCAGATAAGTGGAGTCAGTCACTGGGCGTACATCAGCCAAAGAGCCGGGGAGAAACGCACGCACCTCGTCTAGCGATACCGTAAAGCCACCTTTTACTTTGCCAGTAAGGAAACCTTTCACAACCGCTTCGTTCTCAAAAGAGTTTCTTAAAGTTTCCCAGGATTTTTCCCGACGCGCCCTTTCGCGCGATAGTCGTGTGTTTCCGAACCCATCTTCCAAAGCCTCTATCGCGACATCAACATTATCCCCGATCGTGACTGAAACAGTGCCATCCGCATCACGAAATTCAGTGGCTGGTATTTCGGCCTCGGATTTTAGGCCGGCATTTACAACGACATAGTCGGCGTTGATATCAACAACCTCTGCAGATATGACTGCACCGATCTGCATGACCGAGTTTTTGAGGCTTTCTTCTAGGAGTTCCGCGAAATTTTCAGACATTTTTAAATAGGGTGCCGCGATAACTTCTCGCTGACAGCTTGTTTGAGGTGAATTTTAGCCAGTCTACTACTGGCCCCTTTTGTTCTGAGTGGCGATGCCAGGGGTAACGCTCCTAGCTGGTCGATTTGCACAGGCAAGAGTGGACGACCACCATTACCTGTTCCACAACCTCGTCGATACTTTTGTGGGAGGTATCAACTTTAAAAGCGTCTTCGGCTGGCATCAATGGAGACTCCGCCCGGGTGGCATCCTTGCGATCCCGCTCAGCAATCTCTTTCTCAAGGCGCGCGAGATTAACATCGAAACCCTTTTCCTTCAACTGTTTATAGCGTCTTTCTGCCCTGACTTTCGGAGAAGCATCGAGAAATATCTTAGCATCGGCATCCGAAAAAACCACCGTGCCCATATCCCTACCATCTGCAACGAGGCCAGGCAGCTTTCGGGCTGCTCTTTGTCTCGCCAGCAATATCGATCTGACAGCAGGAATAGCCGCGTAGACCGAGGCCGCGCGCCCTCCCTCTTCGCTGCGAACCGCATCGGTCACGTCTTCCCCAGCCAGCTTTATTCGAACTTCACTGGCGGTCGTCTGAAATGTGATTTGCGAGTCCCCATCAATATCAGCGAGTTCTTGAAGGTCACCGGGATTCACCCCTTTTATTCGAGCAGCGTAAGCAAACGCACGGTACAAAGCTCCACTGTCGAGGACGTGCCAGCCAAGCTGGTCAGCAACCCGGGCCGCCACAGTGCCTTTGCCGGTTCCACTGGGACCATCGATGGCCACCACGGGAATCTTTAAGCCGGAATCTTGCATCACAATTTCTCTACCAGATTCATCCCCAGAGCACAGCCTGTTTCGACAAAACCCGGAAAGGAAGTTGCGATATTCCGGCAATCATTAACGACTACCGACCCACTGTTACAACATCCTGCAACCGCGAACGCCATCGCGATACGGTGGTCGCCTCGACTATCAATCGTTCCAGACCGAAATCTCCCTCCAATGATGTCCATCCCATCTTCGTACTCAATGGCTTTGATCCCAAGCTTACCCAACCCTTGAACCATGGCGTTGATCCGATCGGACTCCTTGAAGCGCAATTCCGCAGCCCCTCGAATTCGGGTGATACCGTCTGCGCTGGCCGCAGCTACTGCAAGGGCCGGAAACTCATCGATAGCGTTGGCCACCAGGCCCCGAGGCACGTCGATCCCTTTGAGTCGTTGAGATCGCACTCGGAGATCGCATAGTGGCTCGCCCGACTCCTGATGTTGACCACAAATTTTAATGTTCGCACCCATTAAATTCAAGATTTCCAACACCGCCGCACGAGTCGGGTTGATACCAACTCCGCAAAGGGTAATGTCACTACCCGGGCACAGGCTGGCTGCCACAAGAAAAAACGCAGCTGAAGAAATATCGCCCGGCACGGTAATTTCTTGCCCGTTTAACATGAGACCACTTGCAACACAAATGGGGTTGCCTTGCTCCCAACTCTGCCCGGTAAACCCGGCGATCATTCGCTCGGTATGGTCTCGAGTGGGTGTCGATTCATAAACTTGGGTGCCCCCCTTAGCGTAGAGGCCGGCTAGTAAAATACTCGACTTCACTTGGGCGCTCGCCATCGGCAATTGATAGCTGATCCCCTTTAGGCCAGAAACCGGGTTGATCACCAACGGTGGCTTCCCACCGGTTGCGCCTAAGTCGGCACCCATCTGCGTAAGTGGGGTAATAATTCGCTCCATAGGCCTTTGACGCAACGAAGCATCGCCTGTGAGGGTCGCGGGGAAGGCCTGACCGGCAAGTAGCCCAGCAAGTAAACGCATGGCTGTGCCTGAGTTACCCATATCAAGCGCACTGACCGGCTTAGTTAAGCCGTTTAACCCCACGCCTTTAATCTCCAAAGATCCGCCGCGTGGGCCGGAAATCTCAACTCCCATTGCCCGCAGAGCAGCAACCGTAGCGAGTACATCTTCCCCTTCGAGTAGGTGCTGTATTTTAGACTCTCCAACCGCAATGGCCCCTAACATCACCGCGCGATGACTGATTGACTTATCCCCAGGAACCTCGATAAAACCTTCCAGTCGGCTACTTTCGCTCGCGATTATTGAACTCATTCAAAGTCAGATTTTCTGGACGGCCGCAACTCCTGTATCGCGTTTCTAAGCTCTCGGGCGTTCGCAAACCAGGACTCCAGTCGGGGGCCGTCAGCCGATTCGATCAGGCGGTCCAGCTCCCCAAGCATGCCTTGGTATTTGGCAATTAAATCGCGCACTACTGGGCCATTGTGCAGCAGAATATCGCGCCACATCACAGGATCACTAGAGGCAATCCGACTGATATCATAAAAGCCCCCGGCTGCTAAAGTCATGCAGTCATCACGTGCTGTCTGCGTGCCCAACAGCGGCATCAGGGCATAGGCCACAACATGTGGCAAATGGCTAATCATGCCCAGGACCTGATCATGCAAAGCCTCCTCCATGAGCCGAGTTCTCGCCCCGGCGGCAACCCACATGTCAGTTACCAAATCAACTGCATCTTCATCAGTCTCAGCCAGGGGAGACAGAATGACCCAATGATTCTGAAACAGATCCGCTTTGGCAGCGCTGGCACCGCTTTTTTCACTCCCAGCCACCGGATGGCCAGGCACAAAGCGTGGAAACCTCCTTTCCAAGGAGGATCTAGCTGCAAGGGTGACACTCCTTTTGACACTACTGACATCGGTCAGGACAGCAGATGGCCGCAACGCCTGCTCCATAAGAGGCATCAAACCAATCACAGCGCTGATTGGTGTAGCCAGCATCACGATATCACCAGCGGATGCGGCTTCCTCGGGGTCGTGGGTCCAATGATCCAATAAGCCAAGATCCAAAGCATAATCTAAATTTGCCGCACTTCGACCACAGCCTATTATGGTATCGACCCTACCTGAGTCTCTTAGCGCGCTAGCCAGCGAGCCTCCGATTAGGCCTACGCCGATAATTGAGACGGTTCCCAGCGACTGGTGAGGCCTTTCCATTGGTTCAGGCCTTCCCCGCTTCGCTCAATGCTAGTGCAAGTGTTTCAAGGAGGCGATGGTTTTCTTGTGGCAGACCAATGGTAACCCGCAGATACTCGGGTAATCCGTAGTTAACGACAGGTCTCACGATCACTCCCTGACCTAACATCGACAAATAAATCTGGCTGGCCATTGACCCAACCTTGACGCAAATGAAATTTCCACTCGAAGGAATCCAACTTAGCCCGAGACTTTCAAAGCCGCGACAGAGTTGGTTAATGCCTTTGATGTTCTCCTCACGGCTGACCCGGACGAATTGTTCGTCCGACAAGGCGGCTTCAGCCGCAGCAAGCGCAAGCGAATTAACATTAAATGGCTGTCGAACTCGGTTCAAAATTTCAGTAATAGCCGCCGAGGCGATCGCGTATCCAACCCGGAGCCCGGCTAGTCCATAAGCCTTCGAAAAGGTGCGAGTAACAACAAGACCAGGGAATCGCTCAAGTAACTCAACCCCGTTAGGATAGTCATGGTTGTCAACATACTCAAAATAGGCCTCATCCAAAACCGTGATCGCTTTTTCAGGGACTCGCCCAAGAAACCTAAGCAATTCCTCGGATCCCACATAAGTACCAGTTGGGTTGTTCGGATTTGCTATAAAAATGAGTTTAGTGGTCTTATTAACAGCCTGTGCCAGAGCTTCAAGGTCATGGCCGTAATTGAGCGCGGGAACAGTTGAAATCGCCGCATTGACACTCTGTGCTGCGAGCGCGTAAACCGCAAAAGCATGGTCAGAAACCACCACTCCTTCGCCTGGCTCAACAAAGCAACGCACCAAAAGATCAAGGACATCATTGGATCCATTGCCAAGCGTAATCTGCCCGGAGGAAATCCCCAAGTGGCTACTTAGTGCATTTTTCAGACGATGTCCGGACCCATCTGGGTAGCGCTCGAGCCCGGTGAGAACCCTAGTTACCGCAGCCGCGGCAGCGGGTGAAGCGCCCCGAGGATTCTCGTTAGAGGCCAATTTAATAATCGAGCTAAGCCCCAGATCGCGCTCAAGTTCCTCGACCGACTTACCGGGTTGATAAGGCTTTAGATGGCGCACTCCTGCTGCGGTAATCGACTCAACATCCAAAGTTTTCTTACTCACAAGCCGCGTGGGTATGACCCAAGCACCTTAAAAAATGCGGACTCTTTCTTGATCGCCTCGACAGCGGCTTCCACTTTCGAATCCTCTATATGGCCCTCTATGTCTACAAAAAAAACATATTCCCATAATCCCGCGCGCATCGGTCGGGACTCAATTCTAGTCATGCTTATGGCAGCGTCAGCAAGCGGTGCAAGTTGTTGATACAAAGCGCCGGGTTGGTTTGTATTTGACATAACCAGACTCGTTTTATCGCGCCCACTCCTACCAACCGTTTCGGTAGAAAGAACCAGAAAACGGGTCGTATTCCCGGGATTATCTTCAATATTACGGACTACGATCTCAAGATCGTAAATTGGGGCGGTTGTCGCTGACGCGACCGCATAGGTGGTTTTGTCGCCACCTGCAGAACGCGCCGCCTCAGCATTACTGGCCTTGGCTACCAAAGGAACTCCGGGAAAGTGGGCCGCTAGCCACTGACGACACTGGGCGAGCGCCTGCTGATGGGCTGCGATCTGGGCGGGAGGGCCTGCACCGGGCTGCGCCAGCAAACAATGCGCGACCTTAAGTTCTACCTCGTTGCTGATTACTAATGGGGTATCCAGCAATAAATCGAGAGTAGAATTGACGCCGCCCTCCGTTGAATTCTCCACGGGTACCACTCCGTACAGCGCCTCTCCCGCCTCGGTCAGGCGGAACACGTCCTCTATGCTGATTGCCTCTACCAGTGAAATCTGATGACCAAATAATCTGTACGCCGCCTGCTCACTGAACGTACCACTTGGTCCAAGTGCTGCGATGGTAATCTGGGTTTCGGCGCTACGGGCGAGTGAGATTATTTCTCGAAAAATGAAGCTCGTAGCCTCGGCCGAAAGGGGTCCTTGGTTTTCGTGAACCAACCGATCAATAATCTGGGCTTCACGTTCCGGACGGTAAACTGACTCCTCCCTGCCTGCTTTGTCTGTTCCCACTTTCGCGGCAAGACTGACCCGCTCGTTGATTAATCGCAATAGTTCATGATCAATCTTATCGATACGTGCGCGAAGGTTTTCAAGGGTTGACTTGGCAGACATGTTTAACGAAATCTAGCTTGACGACTGGCGTTTATAAATATCTCGCGCAGCATTACTGGCCTTGGCTACCAAAGGAACTCCGGGAAAGTGGGCCGCTAGCCA
>JAAZZE010000082.1:6559-10288 GCA_014239255.1 Gammaproteobacteria bacterium | reverse complement strand
TGGCTGCCTTCATTTCATACGATGGCCGGCTTACCAGTTTCATCCCTGGGGTATCCATATCGACAAAGAAAACCAAAGCGAACGCTTCATCCTTACCAGTTTCCATTCGCGCCGCTGAGCCGCTATTTGGAGCGACGAAAGTGGCATGGGTCAATGCAGATCCGGTAGCAACCATCTTGGCGCCACTTACATACATGCCCTTGTCGTCGTCATGGGTGACGTTGACAAATACGTCAGTTCCATGGTGATGAGGCTGATCCCTATCCACTGGTGGATCCACCAGTACGTGATTGAGAAACAATGCCTGGGAGGCAACTTTTTTATACCAGTTGAGCGCGTTGTCGCCGTTGGGGTGATAAAAATCGAAACCTTCAGCAAGTTGCGCCATAAAGGCGGCTTTGTAATCGGGGGTTCGGCCCATCCAGCCAAAACTCATTCTCTGCCACACAGCTATAGCATCCCGCGCTTCCAATAGTTCGCCAGCGCTGTAACTTGGGCAGAAAAACTTGTGAGTCACAATGCCATACTTGTCCGGCCTGGTGAGCACCTGGGCGAATTCGGGGTCATGCAACCGATCATAAAGTCTGGCTACACTACTCGCACTATTTCGAAAAGCGGGATGCCGGGTAACATCCTTGACTCGCTCACCGTCATACCAGATTTCACGCCCATCCTGGATACTCTCTAGAAAAGTCTCTCCTGTGAGAAGGCGGTTAGTGTGTTTCGCTTTCGTCGGTGGTGTTTGTTTTTCACTCATAAAACTTGTGGACCCAGTGCCTGTAGAAATTCCTCCAACTGAGCTGCTCGCTGACTCTGACCAGTCCCGCTCCATAGCGTTGCTTATTTTCAGATCGAAGATCGATTATCCTCGGTCATTTTAGGGCACATCTGTAAGTAATGCTTAGCCCCATAGTTCCCAATGCGTCACTCTGACCGGGTCTGTCTTCTTTCGGTGCGATGCAAAGCCGCAGCCAGTAGCAGCGCAACCAGTGCACATCCCAGCATGAACCAGCGGACATCCTGCCACTGACCATCGATCGTTACTATCATTGCGACTAAGGGTGGGCCGACAAACTGGCCAAGATGCGATCCCTGAATGATCATTCCATTGACAGTACCGATACGCTGTGAATCAGGCGCATGCAAACGACTGGTTCCGAGAATCGCGGCGGGCAGCAATCCTCCAACAAAAGAAAAAACCAGGCAGAACCCATAACGCAGAACATCGCCAAATTGTCCACTGAACACGATGTAAGTGGATAATCCCATGCCGATAGATGAAAGAGCGACGATAGTTCCCCCGCTCCATTGTCGCCGTAACAACCAGGTGCCCAGCAGATTACCCGGAACATTCATTGCGACCACGACTGCACTTAACAGCGAGGCAGTTCCTGGAACCAGATCCCGATGATTGATCAGGTAGGTGGGAAGCCAGGCCATGATAGGTATCCACATCATCGTATAAGCGATAAAACTGCCAGCAAGTAGCCAGGGGCCTAGTCGACGCAATACCGGCATCAGGCTGGCGCTGGATCGTTCGCGAGAAGCAAATCCTGGCTCTCGGGGCAATATCTGGTGCCCCAAAATGGCTAAAGCGGATATCAGAACCACGTAGAAGAGCCACACCCCACGCCAGCCTATAGTTTCCAAAGTCAGTGCCGCGAAAATCATGGCCAGACTGATTCCCACTGGCACATTGATGCTCCACAAGCCCAGACTCCAAACTCGAACACCACTCGAGCTGGCGGCAAAGATGATCCCCGGTGCCGAAACGGCTACCGCGAGAAACCCGACGCCTTCCAGCAACCGTGTGATCAATAGTGTCGACGCGGATTCGCTCAGCACTGCTAACATTCCGGCAATGGCCTGAATCCATAATCCCCCAAGCAGTACCGTACGTGGCCCCAAGCGGTCTGCCAATGTTCCAAACCCCGTGCCAGCCACCATTCCCAGAGCGCTTAGAACCGACAGGATCCAGCCGGC
Organism: Gammaproteobacteria bacterium; assembly: GCA_014239255.1. Classification (GTDB taxonomy): domain Bacteria; phylum Pseudomonadota; class Gammaproteobacteria; order Arenicellales; family UBA868; genus UBA868. The sequence goes on along the minus strand of JAAZZE010000082.1, from coordinate 8,305 downwards.
ATAAACCAGCCCCAGTGAATATTCCTCACGTAGCAAACTCACCGCAGGAGGCGCCTTGCCAACCGCCCCAGCAGCTAGAATCCCGCTGCCAATTGCCATGACAACGATAAGCCAACGGCTTGAACTAAGGCAGGCCATAAACGGCTTTTTGATTCAGTTCCAGTATGAGACTGGCCATCAGCAAACTGAGTTACAACGAGTTTCGATAGAGTCTATCCGCCTGATCCGTCGTCCGGAGATATGACCGCTCGACTCCCCCAGGTTATTACATCCCCGGGATTGAAATCTACTCATTCAAGCGTCAAGCCCACGTAGTTTTCAGCCAGACTGGCGAGTGCCGCCCTGGAGGAGAATAGGTACTCTAATTCAGCTCTTTGGATACGCTGGTCGAACGAGTCGGCGGTGGGAAGTTGGTGTAGCAAGCGGGTCATCCACCACGAAAAACGCTGTGCTTTCCAGATCCGCCGCAATGCCTTTGCCGAATAGTCCTGTAAAGCGCTTTCATCTCCTTTTCTGAAAAATCTGACCAATGCCTGTGAGAGAAAACCGATATCTGAAGCAGCAAGATTTAGCCCCTTAGCGCCTGTAGGCGGAACGATATGCGCCGCATCCCCAGCCAAGAAAAGACGGCCATAGCGTATGGGCTCAACAACCATACTGCGCAACGGTGCGATACTTTTTTCTATCGACGGGCCTGTGACCAAAGAAGCAGCAGCAGATTCAGGCAAGCGCCGTTTCAGTTCTTCCCAAAATCGGCTATCTGACCAGGCCTGCAACTGCGCGTTGCTGTCGCATTGAATATAGTATCGACTTCGCGTCGCCGAACGCAGTGAGCATAAAGCAAATCCTCGCGGGTGATGCACATAGATGAGTTCTTTAGACACTGGGGGCGTGTCGGATAACACCCCTAACCAACCTATCGGATAAGTTTTCTCGTATATCTGCCGAACTGCTGATGGAATAACAGTACGACTGATGCCGTGATAGCCATCGCATCCCGCGATAAACTGACAATCAACCCGATGTGTCTTTTTGCCTTTACGAAAACTAACGTACGGTCTATCGCTGTCAACCTGCTGAGGCAGCACTTGTTCTGCTTCATCAATAATAATGCCATTCATTGCATCTCGCGCATCAAACAGATCTCGAGTGACTTCAGTCTGGCCATAGACCATGACCGTTGCACCACCGGTAAGCCCTGCAAGGTCAACATGATGGCAACGATCGCTAAAAGCGATGTCAAACCCCTCGTGGATCAAACCCTCGCGATCCATCCGTTCAGATGCTCCGGCCTCGCGCATAAGATCCACTAATCCCCGCTCGAGAACACCAGCACGGATACGACTCAGCACATAATCACGACTGTGTTTTTCGATAATGACTGTATCAATGCCTCTCATATGCAGCAGTTGAGAAAGCAAAAGGCCCGATGGGCCCGAACCAATAATTGCGACTTGCGTTTTCGTGTTGGAATCCTTTCGTTGTAGCAGCTTCGACCTGAATCAGGTCCAGTAAAGTGCCATCGGGTTATCAACCAACAACGCTTGTTGAGCGGCGGTATCGGTCGCGATTCTGGGAATAAAGTCTACCAGCAGGCCATCATCGGGCATATGTGACTTCATGTTGGGATGGGGCCAATCAGTACCCCATAGCACGCGGTTGGGGAAGTGCTGCACCAGAGTCCTGGCGTAAGGCACTACATCAGCATAGTCCCCTCCCGCAACAGTTAGCCGCTCAGGGCAACTC
>JAAZZE010000082.1:0-6549 GCA_014239255.1 Gammaproteobacteria bacterium | reverse complement strand
TTATCATCCAGCAAGGTCAGGAATCGCTGAAAGTCCCGATGATCCAGTCCCTTGGAAACATCCGGGCGTCCCATATGATCAACCACCACCGGCGTTGGTAGCTGTGTAATAAAAGGGGCCAACTCTTCGAGATCCTGCGCCTCAAAGTACACCACACTGTGCCATCCTAGGGTCGCAATCTTTTGAGCGATCTTGAGAAACGACGCTCTTGGTGTGGAATCCACCAGCCGTTTTACAAAGTTAAACCGTACTCCTCGAACACCTGCCTGATCCATCGCCCGTAACTCGGCCATTCCAATGTCATGGTGAACTGATGCCACCCCACGGGCCTGCTTGCCGGCTGTGGCGAGTGCATCCAGCAGTGCCATATTATCGTGCCCATGACAAGTTGCCTGAACAATAACGTTACGGGCGAAACCAAGATGGTCACGTAATGCAAAAAGCGTCTCTTTGCCCGCATCACATGGCGTGTATTTACGCGAGTGTGCATAGGGAAATAAAGCCGCAGGCCCGAACACGTGACAATGTGCATCGACCGCTCCCACCGGTAACTTAAATACTGGATTCGATGGGCTGGAGTGAAAAGGCAAATAATCAGGATCCATTTCTTGTTACCCAATAAGAGGTCTCAGTCAACAAAAACCGTGCCATCAAACAATTTCCGCGCAGTGCGTACGACGGCCGCACCGACAACAACACCAGACGCATCGGTATCAACTAGGACAGTCAGTTCGCCACTGGGATGCTCGATTCGCAATTGGGCTGAAGTTTCATCACCGACCTGCGCCAATGCAGCAACACCCGAGCCGGGGAGCATGCAGGCTGTGGCAACACTCACGGCACCCAGCACCCCGATCGAGGCATGACACCGATGGGGGATAAAAGTGCGTGTTGCGATCGTGCCTCCAGCTCGCGGACTACTCACCAAAGTCATTTTTGGGATACTTTTGGCCCGCACGTCACCAAGATTCATCCGCGGGCCAAGCTGCAGGCGGATTGATTCCACACGAGCTTTCAGTTCATCGCTGGCATCAAGTGCTTCCGGGGTTTCGCCACCGTCAATGCCCATATCGGATGCACGCATAACGATCACCGGCATACCATTATCAATACACGTCACCTCGATACCGTCAACCGTATCGGTCGCATTGCCGGTAGGCAAAAGAGTCCCGCAGCTGGAACCTGCAGTATCTCGAAAAGCAATTGGAATCGGACTCGCTGTGCCCGGGACGCCGTCTATTCGCGCGCTGCCGGTGTAACTGATATTCCCGGAGGGAGTCTGCACTCGCGCAACCGCTATCTGGCCAGTGTTCTCCATAAAAATTGAGACCGGGGTTTCATCATCCCGAGCAAGGACCAGGCCCCTTTCTATTGCGAAAGGGCCCACAGCCGCCAGCATGTTGCCGCAGTTCTGGGCATCACCGACGATGGCTTGATCAACAAATACCTGCAGAAAAAGATAGTCAATGTCTACGCCTTGACGGGTGGAGGGCTTAATGATGGCTATCTTAGACGTCAGCGGATCAGCGCCACCCATCCCGTCGATCTGGCGCGCATCGGGAGAACCCATCACCCTCAGGAGTAAGGCATTGCGGGCTGCTATGTCCGCAGGCAAATCATCGGCCAGAAAAAAGCCTCCTTTTGATGTGCCGCCCCGCATCCACATGCAGGACAACCCGTCAGACATATTTGAGTCCCTTAGCCTCAAGGCGGTCGCGCATGTTATAGATGTCCAGACCAAGTGTGCCTGCCGCCAATTTGGCTCTTTTGTCGTCCTCGCTCGCGATACGTTCGCGCGCCATTTCCAAAACAACGGGCGCAGTATCTTGTGGGACTACGCAAACTCCATCGTCGTCAGCAACGATGACATCACCCGGGTTAACCAGTGCGCCCGCGCAAACAATGGGTACATTGATCGACCCAAGCGTCTCCTTAACCGTGCCTTGGGCCGATATAGCTGTAGACCACACCGGGAAATTCATTTGTGTCAGGTCACGAACATCGCGCACCCCGGCATCGATCACCAGACCGACGCAGCCTTGAGTCTGTGCTGATGTGGCGAGTAAGTCGCCAAAATACCCAGCGTCGCAAGGAGAAGTTGGCGCCACTACAAGGACATCACCGCGTTGTAGCTGCTCAATAGCGACATGGATCATCCAGTTATCTGCCGGCGGCACTGAGACTGTCACTGCCGAGCCTGCCAGTTGAGCGCCGGCAAAGATTGGCCGCATACCACAAGCCAGTAATCCACTACGACCCTGGGCCTCGTGGACAGCTGCAACGCCGCATTGGCCCAACCCAGATACCAGTGTCGGGTCGGCTCGTTCAATATGTTGGGTAACGATATGCATTAGAGCTCATCCACTGTGCGTGGATAGACCGACTGAAATCCCTCGGCATAACGGGCCGACCGCCCCCCGGCCTGACCTCCTGAATTTCTACGGAAATGATTGCCACGGTTCTGCGCCAGGTTTGTATAGTAATCCCACAAATGCTGCTGCCCCGCCATGCACTCAATGGCAGCCCGCTTACGGTCCCAAACTGAGGTGATATCCAGAAAAACGTCCGGTTTCCATTGCATCTGCTCAGTTTGGTGGGGCTCAAAAAGATAGAGTTGTGGAGCGCCCAATACTTGCTCACCGGGATTATGGCCCCACGCCTGCGCAATCATTCGGCACTCCATGGTCACTTGGGTGGCGTAAGCATGATCGGTGTTGTAAGGGTCATACAAAGAATGACTCATCAGAAATCTGGGCTGCACTGCACGCATCAGATCAGCCAGTTGGAACTTGGCCTGCCGATCCATTTCCAGCGGGTAATCGCCCAGGTCGAAAAACTGAATATCGTGGGCGCCTAACGCCTGCGCTGCGGCTTTGGCTTCATTACGCCTGGATGCTTTGACTTTGTCGAGGGTTGCGCCCTGTTCTTTCCATAGCTTGGCTGACTCGCCTCTTTCGCCGTAAGACAGGCAAACGATGGTAACTTCATAACCCAGTTGCTGATGCAATGCGATAGCGCCGCCCGCTCGCCAGACAAAGTCTGCGGCATGGGCACTAACAACCAGTACAGTTTTACGATCCGTCATCACGCGTGATTCCAATATTAAGGTAATCTATCTTTCCCAGATGCCAGCTATCCTGCATGATCTGAGGCTCACATACCCTTTCTCCAATTGAGTTGTTACTATAGACTAATTCTTCCAGCCAACAACGTTGATACTCAGCGCCAATATATTTTCTGGCATGTGAGGCCCGGATCGAACACCGGAACACAGTTCGACTCGATATTGCATGGACCTTCGGCCGGTACAGACCCCTTGGGCTGCTGGAACCGAGGTCATCTCCGGTCCCGAGGGCGGCTTGCGCCGTGTTGTTTTCCACTTAAGAGAACTGTACGAATGACGCTTAGCAATGACTATCAGGATATCCCTGGTACCTATGTGTTCGATGCTAAACATTCCCGCCTAGGCTATCACCTAAACATGTTTTGCATGTCACTGCGCCATGCGGAAAACCGAGATGCATTCAAAGCCAATGAAATCAGCTACCTTGAACAATTCACCATGTCCCAAGAGCAAAGGGATGCTGTGCTGGGGCGCCAGTGGAACGATATGCTGCGTCTGGGCGGGAACATCTACTACACCTCTAAGCTCGCAGCGACAGATGGCCTGACCTTTCAGGATCTGGCCGCTATCATGACAGGTAGCAGTCGCGAGCAATACCGGCAAATGATGGTGAACGGTGGTCGACCCATTGATGGTAACCGTAGCAAGTCGGAATGGACGCATGAACGCTAGAATCGTTGGCGGCGTCGCGACCTCACATGTCCCTGCAATAGGCGCGGCGATTGATCAGGATAAAACCACTGATGACTACTGGGCGCCATTGTTCAAAGGATTTGAAAAATCTCAAAAGTGGATAAAGGATCTTAATCCAGATGTGGCTATTGTCATCTACAACGATCATGCGACAGCCTTTTCGTTGGAGTTGATTCCTACTTTTGCATTGGGCTGCGCCGAAGAGTTCCCTATCGCTGACGAGGGCTGGGGGGCCCGCCCCGTGCCTCCGGTTTACGGACATCCGGACCTCGCCTGGCACATCGCCCAGTCGCTGATTCTGGATGAATTCGACCTCACCATCGCTAACCGTCTGGAAGTAGATCATGGTCTGACCGTGCCGCTTTCTCTTTTGTTTGGCCAACCTGTCCGATGGCCCTGCCTGGTGATTCCGCTTTGTGTAAACGTAGTGCAGTATCCGCCGCCCACGGGCAATCGCTGCTACAACCTGGGCAAAGCAATTCAACGCGCAGTGGAATCCTTTGATGAAGACCTGCGAGTTGTGGTTTTTGGTACCGGCGGTATGTCTCACCAACTGCAGGCAGAACGCGCTGGATTAATTAATTCAGAATTTGATAACCGATTTCTCGATGATCTGGTAAATAGACCAGACAAAGTTCGGGCGATCCCGCATCTAGAATACCTGCGCGAAGCGGGTTCTGAAGGCATCGAATTAGTGATGTGGCTGATCATGCGGGGCGCCTTGAACAAGAAAGTGCACCAAATCCACCGCCACTACCATGTTCCCGCATCGAATACTGCAGTTGGCCATTTAATCCTGGAGAACGATTTTCGGTGATAACAAACAACACGCAGCGCCAACCATGAAAATCTGTGTTGCCGGTGCTGCAGGCGCTTTTGGCAGAAAGCATCTGCAAGCCATCACGGCCATCAACGAAGTAGAGGTGGTTTCCATTGTCGACACAAATCCGGATTCAATACAGGAAATCGCCAAGGAACAGCATATTGAACACTGGACCACCAACTTGAGCGAAAGTCTGGCAAAACCAGATATCGAGGCGGTCATTCTAGCGACGCCGACTCCGCTACATGCCGCCCAGACAATACAGTGCCTGCAATCGGGAAAGCATGTCCTGGTTGAAATTCCAATGGCCGAAAAACTGGCGGATGCCGAAAACATTGTCAAGGTTCAGCGCGAGACTGGCCGAATTGCCATGGCTGGCCATACTCGCCGCTTTAATCCAAGTCATCAATGGGTGCATCATCGGATCGCTTCAGGTGAATTGAACATTCAGCATCTGGTCGTTCAGACTTACTTTTTCCGCCGCAGCAACCTTAACGCCCTGGGTGAGGCACGCAGTTGGACAGATCATCTCCTTTGGCACCACGCCTGCCATACGGTTGATCTGTTTCAATATCAGACCGGGGAGATCGTAAACAAAATACAAGCCTTGCAGGGACCGGTACACCCGGAACTGGGCATTGCGATGGATATGAGTATCAGCCTGCAAGTACCATCTGGAGCAACGTGCTCGCTGTCACTTTCATTCAATAATGATGGGCCGCTGGGAACCTTCTTTCGTTATATCTGTGACAACGGGACCTATATCGCTCGCTATGATGATCTGGTTGATGGTTATGAGAATCCCGTCGACCTGTCTGGGATCGCCGAATCCCAAAACGGCATAGAGCTTGAGGATAGAGAATTTTTCTCAGCTATCCGGGACGGGAGAGAACCCAGCAGCAGTGTGACTAAGTGCTTACCAGCAATGCGCACTTTGGACCTGATCGAAAAGCAAATCGCTATTTGAATTTACACCATAAATAAAATCTTTCGGACTTGTTCTTTATTCCCACAGATAAGAAATTAGGTGTTCTGACTCACATAGGATTCTTCCGCTGAATACTTCACAAACCCACACCTTCACCACCCCACCATCCGTAAATAACATAACCAAACCCCAAACACTAGCCTAAACCCCTACATTACGGTAAATTAAATTGATCCAGGTTAAATAATAATAACCGTCTCTTTTAATCCCTTAAAAAGGAAAAGACCATGCCAAAGGCTATTCGCAGCTTATCTGCACGCCCATATCTTTTGTTTATTGCGGCTTTTATCACCACAGCCTTACTAGTTGGCACCAATCAGTCCTTTTCTGCTTCTTCTTTAAAGCTTATCTCCCCTAATGGGGGTCAATCCTATGCAGTAGGGCAATCGGTCAATATCAAATGGGCTAAAGGCAATGGCGGAAGCCAAGTTAAGGTCAGCCTTTTAAAAGGCGGCAAGGGATACCTTGTTATATCTAAAAAGACTAAAAACGATGGCAAATTAACCTGGAAGGTCTCCTCTAAGCTAAAAGATGGATCTAATTACAAGATCAAGATCCAGTCCTTATCTGATACCAAAGTATCTGATACCAGTAATAAGCCTTTTAAGATCACAAAAGCAAAGAACACCAAAAAAGCCACTTTTAAGGTTACAAAGCCCAGTAGCGGCAAGACCTATAAAACCGGCAAGAATATGGCTATCCGCTGGAATAAGGGTAGCGGTACTTACGTCAAGATCACCCTTTTAAAAGGCACTAAAACCCACAAGGTTATCCATAAAAAGACTAAAAACGATGGTAAGCACAACTACACCATCCCCTCTACCATAAAAGCAGCTAAAAACTACAAGGTCAAGATCTGCTCAACTACAAGCACTAAAAGCTGTGCTACCAGTAAAGCCTTTAGGATCAGCAAAGGCACCA
>JAAZZE010000081.1 GCA_014239255.1 Gammaproteobacteria bacterium | reverse complement strand
CTACACGAGGCGGCCAACCGCTGTGCGTTTCTATCAGGGCGAAACAGTCTTATCCGATTATCGGCAGTTCCCCGATAAGCTTTAAGTCCTTCAAAAACGCTTTGTCCGTAATGGAGCCCAAGTGCAGCCGGATCCACTTTAAGCGGCTCGCGTGGCACAATTCTCGGGGATTTCCACTCGCCATCAGCCCAGTCACATAAAAGCATGTGGTCCGAGAAGGCATTGCCGAAGCCCAGGTTGTCAAAAGCGGTTTTTGCGCGAGCGCTTTTTTCGACGAGAGTTACTGGAATACTACCTGTCTTGGCCATAGGTCAGTTACGCCTTACTGTGTGATATGTTTACGAATAAGTTCGATCAGTTCTTTGATTTGATCCGCTGTGAGCTTAGTCGCCGCTGAAAAAATAATTTTCCCGTCCCCTGATACCCCCAGCACATGGTAGCCCTGGTCCACAAGTCCCCACTGGGAAACAAAAGCACGATTCTTGTCCCGTACATAGACCGTATTTGGATATTTTTCCTGCTTATCTTTGAGGATCATATCGATAGCAAAATCCGGTTTCCAGGACGCTGCCATGTTAATGGCGCCAATGGTCGCAAAGTTTTGCGGATCAAATTGCTCGCTTGCGAGCGCTTCCTCAACGTGGCTGTTGACTTTGACCTTGTCAGGGTCGACATACATTAGAACATGTACCTTCCCGGTTAGTTCCGCGCTCGACCAAGCGCTCCCATCGACCCGCCCTCCTGCTTTTCCTTCCAGAAGCAACAATGGTGGGGCTTGACCAATCTTGAGATCGGCCAGCAAAGCCGGTGACGATAGAACCAAAAACAACAAAAGTATACGTTTCATATAACTTGCCCTAAGGCTTTCGATTTCTGTTTTTTCCCGGCGAATCACCAACTGACATTTCCCTGTCAGGCCTCATATTAAACCGAGTATGGTCGTTTTAAAAAGTGCTGTTTGGTTTGTGCGCCTAATTAAAGTTCTCTGCGAGTGTTTCTGCGCATCAGGCCACATTTTCGAATACAAACTGGATTGCTTCCTTGTTCCCAGGCCTGCGGATAGATACGACGGTAAGGCTCCTCCAGAAGAATCTCCTGCAACAGCCGTCGATTGATATTGTGCTCTTTACGATTGAGCTTTGCCCTTGAATACATAGTCTTCTCGTCATCAGAACCCTCAACCCAGCAGCATGCTGATACGCTACCATCGGCAACGATGTATGGTCTATTCTCATTAGCCGATTTGCAACTGATTGGCTGAGGAGCACGCGGATCTAATGCTTTCGTTACCTGGCGTGGAGTATTTTCGCCGAGCACATGGTTAACGATGTTGTCACTAGAGGGTTCCAAGTGGCGAATCGACCCATCTGGCATTTGGTAGACGAAAGCTTCGCTTTGTCCAAAACGGATTGTGTTGATTACCCGAAAGCTTCTGAAACCCATTTTACGACTAACTGACAAGGCCTCCGCTAGCTGGTGTTCATTATGCTTAAAAGGAATAAAGTGCCATTCACCGGTGGCTCCCGTATCAAGAAAAGCCTGAGCGTTAGCCATAATTTTTGAGAAACGGGTATTAATTCGGTAAAGGTGATTGGTATCGGCTAAGCCGTCAATGTGGAATTCTACAAAAGACGAATTAGAGCTGAATACATTCCCGAGTTTTCGCCACCAGTCTTCACTTCGAAGTCCACCGTTTGACGACAGAATTACTTTGATGCCGTTGTCGATAAAATACTTGCAGATCTCAAGACACTCTCGCGCTGCAGGAGGGTCTCCTAACCCACCGCAAAGATCGATGGTGTCGATACGGCGGCAGAAATCTGGTGGAAAATTTCGCCTAATTACATCGAGACTCAACTCGATGTTCCGAACTTTCTCAAGGTCTGGTCGACAACGATCCATCTGCACGGTTCGCCCGCACATCGGGCACCCCGCATTACACTTATCAGTCAACTCCAGGTGAAAATTCAATGTTCGAGAAAGACTGAATAACCCGAGTTTTAACTCCTTTTCAGGTGCCATCGGCATATCGGACATCTTAGTGTTTTCCAATGCTGGGTTTACGATACATGTAGTAACGGCCACGGTTGACGCCATCTGGGAGTTCAATCGGGCACCAGTTCCCACAGTTAAACTGTTGATCAGAAAGAATTATGGCGTCCTCGGCCAATAATGCCGACAGGGCGGGTCCAATCTGGGCTGCAAGACCCCTATCGATGCCAAGATCCCCGCTGCCAATATCGCAATGCGCCAATGCAGCCAACTGGGAAATCCGCGAGGAGGCCTTCTCCAGGGTTTCCCCGAAGCTCCCCTGAATTAAAAATTCGCCTGGCGGAGTGCAATCAGGATGCGCGGCAGGTTTGCGTTCAAATACGTAGATATCACGATCCGGGGCTATCTCTCGAAGGTGATCATAAGTGCGACCATTGCCCAGGCCCAGTTCAAGAAATGGTCCCGAGAGCTCTTTTACGCGGGCGACTGCAGCATTCAGGCAAAGTCGTTGGGCCTGAAGCCGTCGAATTGCACTATCCAATCGACTCACGTTTCGAGTTGCCTTAGATGTATAAAGAAGCAGTCGTTAACCGAAGGGTTTGATTTGACATTCACGGCCGAGCGAAGAGGAGTAATAAATTACGAATCCAAAATTGGTCGGGGCGAGAGGATTTGAACCTCCGACCGCCGCACCCCCAGTGCGGTGCGCTACCAGGCTGCGCTACGCCCCGATATCCTGTATGGAATCCTAAAGCACTAGGGACCCAGAAGTGCGGAGATTTCTTGCAATTCATCAACAAGTTGAACCGCCATCTCATCACCGCTTGCACTATCACGCTTGGGTTCGTTTCCTTTTAATTGGTTGCAGGCGCCGCTAATGGTGTACCCCTCTATGTAGAGTAGTTTCCTGATAGTCCGGATGAGTTCAACCTCGTGGCGTTGATAATAACGTCGGTTTCCACGACGTTTGACCGGTTGCAATTGAGGGAATTCTTGCTCCCAGTAACGAAGCACGTGGGGTTTGACGGAGCACAACTGTCCAACTTCTCCAATGGTGAAATATCTTTTTCCTGGTATTGGAGGAAGCTCGTCTGAACTTGGATCCAACATTGTCACAACCTATGACCTTTACCGTTACTCGCGTTGATCGTACTTGTATTGTCGCTAATCTGTTCCTTTACTTTCTGGCTTGCACGATAGGTCACCACCCGCCGTGCTGACACTGGAACCTCTTCTCCTGTCTTTGGGTTTCGGCCAGGCCTGCTGTTTTTCTCGCGAATGGTAAACCCACCGAAACCTGACAACTTAACGCTTTCTCCGATTTCAAGTGCTTGGCGAATCTGCTCGAAAAATAGTTCTACAAATTCTTTCGCTTCTCGCTTATTTAACCCGAGTTGGTCAAAAAGCGTGTTCGCGAGGGTTGCTTTAGTAATAGTGTGTGTTGCCATTGTATTTGAATGCCAGCCTACCCTGCCCTCAATTCTCCATCAAGGCCGCTCGCTATAGCAGCGATGATGCGGCCGGTAATGTTGTCCGCCTCCTCATCTGTAAGACTGCGGGAATTGGATTGCAACGTCAAGCGGAAAGTTACAGATTTTTGCCCTTCTTTGATACCTTTGCCACGGTAGATGTCTACAAGGTCAAGGCTGACCAACAATTCGCCAGCAGACTCGCGAATGCACGCACCAATTGTTGCGGCAGCGATATCGTTGGAAAAAACAAAAGATAAGTCACGACCAATCGCTGGAAATCTTGAGGCTGGCAAAAACTCCGGAATCTTAGTCTTATTTATTAGGTCCCAATCTAATTCGAACGCGAAAATCGGGGATTCTAATTCAACGAACTCCTGCAACTTTGGGGAAATCCGTCCTACCCAGCCGCACGATTGGCCCTCGATCCATATTTGTGCGCACTGCCCTGGATGATAAGCGGGGTTGGAGTTCTGCTCAAAAGTGGTGCACCTTTTCGTGTCTGCTAGGCTGAGAAGCGCCTCGACATCCCCTTTGATGTCAAAGAAATCAAGCAGCCTGTCCGGCCTATCCCAGGTTTGATCTAGTGCTGTACCCATAGATACGCCGGCAATTCTCTCAACCTCGGTTCGGGTCCGCCCTTTTTTTAGGTAAACATGTCCAGTCTCAAAAAACCTGACGTCCCTGACTTGACGCCTGGCATTATTGGAAAGTGCCCCAAGCAATCCTGGTAAAAGCGACAGACGCATCTGTCCCAGGTGTGATGCAATTGGATTACGCAGATTGATCGTTGGTACACCAGGTGCAACCAGCGTCTGTAGAGCCGGGTTAACAAAACTATAGGTGATAGCTTCAAAATATCGCCTATCGACCAACAGGTCTCTGGCCCGATCAGCGTTCAAAACTCCTTCAGGAGCGAGTCCACGACCAACTTGAACTCGGGGTGTGTGCGATTCAAATTTTTCGTAGCCAATGATGCGAGCCACTTCCTCAACGAGATCATGCTCACCGGAAAGATCAAAACGATAACTGGGTGGAGAAACAGTCCACCCACCTGGGTCAGGTTTGGGATTCATTCCAAGCGAGTTGAAAACAGCTCGAACCTGACGCGCAGGAATCTTTTCGCCTAACAGGCGCTCAAGCCGGGAACTGCGCAATCTTAAGGGTTTGCGAGAAGGAAGGTGGCGTTTGATAGTACGGCCGAAAATCGGTCCACAGGCCCCACCACAGCAGTCCACAATCAGCTCGCTCGCCCGCTGAATTGCCACTGAAGGTAACTCGAAGTCTACACCCCGCTCAAACCGGTGCGAGGCATCCGTTGGCATGTTGTAACTTCTAACCGTCCGCGCAATCGCAGTTGGTGCGAAAAAAGCGGCCTCAAGCATTACCGTTCGGGTCGTGGGAGTAATCATCGTACCCATACCGCCTTTCACACCGGCAAGCGCAATCGGTCCACCATCGTCTGCGATAACCAGGTCTTCTTGTTTCAGGCGAATAGCCACACCATCGAGAAGTTTGAGCCTCTCGCCTTTTATAGATGGACGTACCGTAATTCGGCCCTGAAGGCGCTCTGCATCGAATGCGTGCATTGGCTGGCCGAGTTCAAGCATGACGTAGTTACTGATGTCTACCAGGACATCGATGCTGCGGATTCCGCAGCGACGAAGGCGCTCCCTGATCCAATCTGGAGAACGCGAGCCTGTATCTAACCCTTTGATGATGCGGCCCATGTAACGGGGACACTCAGTCGGACAAATTAACTCGACTTCGCGGCTAAGTTTATTGCGCGCCCGAACCCGTGGAAAAACGGGAATCTTTAGATGTCCATTTGCAAGCACGGCGGTTTCGCGGGCGATCCCGAGCAAACTGAGGCAATCTCCCCGATTAGGCGTTAGATCGATTTCAAGCAATTGATCACCCAAATCGAGATGGGTGTTCAAGTTGGTACCGGGCGCCAACGAGCGGTCGAGCTCAAGCAGTCCGGAGACCGAGTCGTCAATGCCCAATTCAGCGCCCGAACAAAGCATACCTGTAGAGATTTTGTTTCGAATCGTGGTCGGCCGAATAACCGAGCCATCCGGCAGGATAGCGCCGGGCATAGCTAGAGGGGCGACGAGCCCGGCACGAGCATTGTCCGCCCCACAGACCACTTCGATCACAGATCCAGAGCCGTTGTCGACCTCGCACAGTGACAAATTGGCGGCATCAGGATGAGGTCTCAAATGGGTGATTCGCCCGGCAATCACCGCCTCAGACACCCGCGGTACCAAAGTCAAAGCGCCGGCTTCTAGCCCCGCCGCTGTGAGCCGATCTGCCAGAGTTGCAAAATCCAGGTCGAAATCGACCCACTCACGCAGCCAGCTCTCACTAATGATCAATTCCCAGTCCTCATTCAGGAAAATTGGTTCAAAAACGTTAGTTCATTCTCGAAAAACAGACGCAGATCGTCTACACCGTAACGCAGCATCGCTAGGCGCTCAATTCCTAGACCAAAGGCATACCCTGTGAACTGCTCGTTATCTATTCCAACTTGTTCGAACACGTTCGGATGCACCATGCCGCAGCCCAGAACCTCGAGCCATCCAGTTTGCTGACAAACCCGGCAGCCGCGGCCTTCACAGAATACGCAGCCCATGTCGACTTCGGCTGAGGGCTCGGTAAATGGAAAAAACGATGGCCTGAATCGAACCGGCAGTTGCTGCTCAAAAAACTCTTGAAGAAAGAAGGTGAGCGCGCCTTTAAGGTCGGCGAAAGAAATGTCAGTGCCAACCGCCAGCCCCTCGACCTGATGAAACATTGGAGTGTGAGTTACATCCGAATCGCACCGATACACCCTTCCCGGCGCTATGATCTGAAGTGGCGGCTGATGATCCTCAAGATAGCGTATCTGGACTGGCGAGGTGTGAGTTCGAAGCACCACACCAGGCGATATATAAAAAGTGTCATGCATTGCTCGTGCGGGATGATCTTTGGGAATATTCAAGGCCTCAAAGTTGTGGAAATCATCCTCGATTTCAGGACCATGAGTCACATCAAAACCCGCACGCTGGAAGATCCGTTCTATTCGCCTCACGGTGCGAGTAATTGGATGGACTCCTCCCAGCAGGCCTCGTCTGCCCGGCAACGTCACATCAATGCGATCTTTTTGGGCATCTGAAAGTTGTTTACGTGTCGCCAGGTCCTTCCTTTTTTCGGCCAGGGCGTCGTTAATTTGATCCCGAGCACGATTTACAGCCTGGCCGAACGCCTTTCGCTGATCCAGCGGCAAGCCGCCTATTGATTTTAGTTGGGCAGTGACAGAACCTTGACGGCCTAAGGCTTCAACCCGTGTTTTTTCGAGTTGACGGGAATCCGCAGCCCGATCAATTGCTGACAACGCCTGGTCCAGGATCGAATCCAGCGTTGGATGTATTTTCCCGGTCATCGCGGTTTCAGCGTCTCCAAACAAAAAGGGGAAAGGTTATGGCAACCTTTCCCCGGGGCGCGGCTCCTGGACAAAGGACCGCTGTTGTTACGGGTATCAGGCCGCCAGCGCGGATTTTGCCTTTTCAGCGAGCGCTGCAAATGCGTCATGGTCGTTCACAGCCATGTCAGCAAGTATTTTACGATCAATGAGGATGCTGGCCTTACCTAAACCATTAATAAGGCGGCTGTAACTGAGGTCGTGAGTCCTAGCTGCTGCGTTGATCCGAACGATCCACAGCATCCGGAACTGTCTTTTACGTTGACGTCGATCTCGATAGGCGTACTGATCGGCCTTCATTACCGCCTGATTAGCTACCCGAAATACATTCTTTCGGGCGCCGCGGTAGCCTTTTGCACGGGAAAGAACCTTGGAGTGCCGGGCACGGGCCGTAACACCTCTTTTTACTCTGGGCATGATGCTTTCTCTAAGTAATTTTGGCTTGAATTGTTAACTGTAGGGCAACAAGCGCCGGACTGCGGGCTGGTCAGCCGCATCGACCAGCAGGCCTTCTCGCAACTGGCGTTTACGCTTGGTCGACTTCTTCGTCAGGATATGATTCCGAAAGGCCTGTGAGCGCTTAAATTTGCCGCCGGCAGTTTTCGTAAATCGCTTGGCAGCTCCACGATTAGTTTTTAATTTTGGCATTTTCGGTATTTCCGTAATCAGTTCTTTGCCGGCGCCAGCACCATGACCATCTGCCGCCCTTCCATCTTTGGCATTTGTTCAACCACTCCGACATCCTGCAAGGCATCTTCGACTCGTTTCAGCATTTCCATCCCAAGCTCCTGGTGAGCCATTTCTCGACCGCGAAAACGCAACGTGACCTTAACTTTGTTCCCTGCTTCCAGAAATCGGACTAGATTTCGCACCTTGATATCGTAATCGCCGATATCGGTTCCGGGACGAAACTTAATTTCCTTGACGGTTATTTGCTTTTGCTTCTTTTTGGACTCTTGCTTCTTTTTGGAGCTGGAGTACAGAAATTTTCCATAATCCATCAGTCGGCAAACTGGCGGCTCTGCGTTTGGTGCTATTTCCACCAAGTCCATCCCGTGTTCGGCGGCAATTTGCCTGGCCTCGACTCCGGTGACAATTCCCAACTGTTCGCCAGAATCTCCAACCAGGCGAATCTGTGGGTCGGCAATATCATCGTTCAGCCGTTGTTGTTTTGGTACTGCTATCGCTTCACCCTCCAGAAATATTAACGCCGCGCATCAGCTTCAAGGTGGAGGAGTCTTTCAGATAACTCTTTCACCGGGATTACTCCCAGATCCTCACCTTCCCGCGTTCGCACGGCGATTTGTCCCTGCGCCATTTCCCTATCACCCACAATTAGGAGGTACGGAACCCGTCGCAAAGTTGACTGGCGGATTTTATAGCCTATTTTCTCGTTTCTCAAGTCGGTTTCGACCCTGAGAGCCTGTTTCTTAAGAGATTTCTCTGTTTCCAACGCGTAATCGCGCTGTCGGTCGGTAATATTAAGAATGATTGCCTGTACCGGTGCCAGCCAAAAGGGCAGCCTGCCTTCAGTATCCTCAATCAGAATACCTATAAAACGTTCCAGAGACCCCAAAATGGCGCGATGGATCATAACCGGTGTCTTTTTGGCCCCATCGGCAGTGACGTACTCGGCATCGAGCCGGCCCGGCATCGAGAAATCCACCTGAATCGTCCCGCACTGCCATCGCCTCCCAATCGAGTCGCGTAAAACGAACTCATGTTTGGGGCCGTAAAAAGCACCCTCTCCAGGTTGCACGGTGTACGCAATGCCTTTTTCTTCGAGCGCCAATGCAAGCGCTTTTTCAGCCCGGTCCCACAACGCGTCCTCGCCGACCCGTTGTTTCGGGCGTGTCGACAGAGCTACTTCGATATCTTTGAAGCCAAAATCCCGATACATCCGATAGGTGAGTTCAATTAACGTCGAAACTTCTTCTTGTAACTGATCCTCAGTGCAAAACACATGGGCGTCGTCCTGTGTGAAACGCCGTGCGCGAAGCAGACCATGGAGCGTTCCAGAGGGTTCCTTGCGGTGGACCATCCCAAATTCAGCGATTCGGATTGGCAGGTCGCGGTAGCTTCGTAAGCCCTGGTTAAAAAGTTGAACGTGCCCGGGGCAGTTCATCGGCTTAATCGCGTAGTCCCGATCATCCACCTGGGTAGTGAACATATTGTCCCGAAACTTATCCCAGTGTCCGGACCGCTCCCACAGACTCCTATCGAGCATCTGCGGTGTGTGCACTTCCTGATAGTCATACTCGCCAAGCAACTCTCGCACATAACGCTCAACTAATGTGTACAGCGTCCAACCGTCGCGGTGCCAAAAGACCATTCCTGGGGCTTCTTCTTGAAAATGAAATAAGTCAAGTTCTTTACCAATGCGTCGGTGGTCCCGTTTTTCAGCTTCCTCAATACGGTGTAGATAATCCTGCAAGGATTTTTTATCCGCCCAGGCGGTCCCGTATATACGCTGCAGCATCACATTGCTTGAGTCGCCTCGCCAGTAAGCACCAGCGAGTTTGGTCAGCTTGAATGCTTTAAGGTGACTGGTATCGGGGACATGGGGCCCCCGACAAAGATCTACGAAATCGGCCTGCTGATAGAGCGAAAGCTCTTCTTGGACGGGGAATCTCTTCGATAATTTTCGCCTTATATTCTTCGCCAAGATCACGAAAAAACGTAATCGCATCATCTCGCCCCATCGTTTTTCGTTCGATGACTGCTCCTTTTTTTGCGAGCACTGTCATCCGCTGTTCGATGCTTTCAAGGTCGCTTTCGGAAAAGCCGGGCGCGTAGGCAAAGTCGTAGTAAAAACCGTCTTCTATTACCGGGCCTATAGTCACCTGGGCGTCAGGGAAAAGCTCTTTCACGGCTTGCGCCAGCAGGTGGGCGCAGGAGTGGCGAAGAATCTCTAGGCCTTCGTTGTCCTTTCCAGTGATGATACGCACGACCGCATCTCGGTCGACTTCAAAAGATGAATCGACCAATTGGCCGTCAACTTCTCCGCCAAGGGTCGCCTTTGCAAGACCCGGACCGATATCCGCAGCAATTTGGGCGACGCTGATTGGCGCCGAATATTCGCGTGTGCTGTTGTCTGGTAATGTGATCTTCATTGTCGCGATAGTTTTTGTTCAGGTTGTAATTCTGCAAAGTAAAATCGTAATCCAACAAAAGGTCGCCGGCACGGGGTCGGCATTACCAGGTGAGATCGTTGTGGCTAAAATGGTAGGCGCGAGTGGGTTCGAACCAGCGACCACCACCGTGTCAAGGTGGTTGTGATGTTTAACGCACTAGTACCTAACGATTGGAGTCACACATTGCAGTATTCAGGTGAGATAGCCCTTGATTCCGAAAGATTACTTGGTCTCAACGAAAAAATTCGGCGATACAATCCGGATGACTTGCGTTTTCTATTTTATTGCAGTCTAAGCCAGGGTTGTCGGCTGGGGGGCTGACGGGGTCAGGATCGTCGATTGTAAAAATATCAGTTCGCATTGAAGCGGGACTGCGCTGAGCCTGAGAAAGGCCGCGCGTCGTTATGCGGTAATCCTGGCCATGGCTCTCGTTGAACGCTATTTGCGCACGATCAACATCGTATCTGAGGGTGACCGTATGTTGGTAGCACCTCACCCTAGAAGTGGTGTTTTTTGCAACACCGAAGAGACCGCGAAAATGGCAACCTTTCAATCCTAATCGCCTCGTCTGTTCGAACTCAACATCAAGGGGAATCGTTGCCCGTCCTT
>JAAZZE010000080.1 GCA_014239255.1 Gammaproteobacteria bacterium | reverse complement strand
ATTCATCCATACCTGTTTTCAGATCAGTCCCTACGAAAACTACATCCAGCTTGCCGAACGTTTGAATGAATTGGCGCCAGGAGATTTTGAGAAAAAATCATTGTTTTTCTCAGCAGGTGGGGAAGCGGTCGAAAATGCCGTAAAGATTGCGCGATACCATACACGACGACCGGCTTTGATAACGTTCACCAATGGTTATCATGGCCGCTCCTACATGGGCATGGGGTTGAGTGCCCGAATGAATCCTTTCAAGGCAGGTTTCAGACCATTTCCAACCGAGATCTACCGCTTACCTTTTCCTGATAGCTTTCATGGTGTTTCTCTGGAGGATACTCAAAGAGCATTTAAAACGTTGTTTAACAGTGACGTTCAACCAGACCAAGTTGCCGCCGTATTTTTTGAGCCCGTCCAGGGTGAAGGTGGTTACAACATCGCACAGCCAGAGTTCATCCGATACTTGCGCGATCTCTGCGATCAACACGATATTGTGATGGTCGCAGATGAAATCCAGACGGGCTTTGGCCGTTCCGGAAAAATGTTTGCTATGGAGCATTACGATGTTGCGGCTGATCTCGTTTGTGTCGGTAAGAGTATGGGGGGAGGTCTACCGTTGTCTGGAATCGTTGGTAAGGCTTCTGTGATTGACAGTCCGCCACCGGGAGCCCTGGGTGGGACCTTTGGTGGCAACCCAGTTGCCTGTGCTGCTGCTCTGGCTGTACTTGAGGTGATAGAGGAAGAGGGCTTGTTGACCAAAGGATTGAAGCTAGGAGAGTGGATTGATGCCCACTTTCAGAAAATGGCGAAAAAACAATACTGCCGATGTATAGGGGATGTTCGGGCCCTGGGATGCATGAACGCTATCGAAATTGTTGCTGATCGAGAGACTTGCGAGCCTGATGGCGATCTGACTACAAAGATAGTTCAAATTGCACTATCTAAGGGCTTGATCCTAGTTACCGCGGGACCTACTCGCAACGTCATTCGAGTGCTTGTGCCGTTGTCGACTTCCTTCGATATAGTTGAAGAAGGGCTGAGCATTTTAGAGGAATCTATCAAGGAAGCGATGTCTACTACTGGTTGACGCAACGGGAGCACAATTGACCAGATACAATTACGGGGGATAGTGTGATAATACACAGTTCTTGATAATTACTATTAATTTCAATTTAATAAACAAACTAGTTTATTGAATTGTGCAAATGATTTCTCTTGATGATCTCAGGGCGTTTCTCGCCGTAGCCAGACATGAAAGCTTCGTAGAAGCCGCGGAGGAACTGTGTATTACACCACCCGCGTTGTCACGGCGCATAAAAAAGCTGGAAAAATTTGTCGGGGACCCACTGTTTGAGCGTACCACTCAAATGGTTGCAATTACCTCCTCGGGCCAGATATTGCTGGAACGCGCAGAGATTGTGGTTCGAGAGTTCGAAAACTTTAAAGACTTCTCTGGTCGTTTTGCCCGGGAACATTTGGTAAAGGTTCGATTTGGTTGTATCTGGAGCGCAGCTGGATCGGTAGTACCTTCATTGATTCGTGAGTACACACAGATCAACAAGGATGCCGAATTCGAAGTGCGTGATGCAGATGCAAATACCGTATTTCGATGGGTCCAGGAACGTCAACTAGATTTCGGTATTTCCATGCGGCCAGAGGATACCAAATCTCTGCATTTCACTCCCTTGTGCAGGGATCCGATTATGCTGGCCTGCCCCCCAGGCCATCGATTTTTTGGTAGAACCAATTTGGATTGGTCCGACCTAAAAAAAGCTAATATGGAGAAGCTCGATTGGGGGGTGTTGAGTTATCTGGCAATGGGGTCTTTCCTGAAGACACTGGAACGTGCCGAAATTCCCCATGAACGTGGTAAAAAGATTGACCATCTCGCCACTCAGCTTGGTTTCCTGGAGGCGCATCAACGAGCGATGATAATGCCATTACTGGGCATTAGTTTGAGTCGAGCGCCAGATATACGCAGTATTCCTATAGCATCGCCAGCCCTATTCCGAGACATTGGTATTGTCACGCTTCCAAATTACAAACCCTCCCGAGCAGTTGCTTCTTTCTTGGAGCACATTCAAGAAAACTTTCACGCGCATTATCAAGCCTCCGTGCAGAGATTTTGTGATTGATGATTCGCCTTCTCTGCGTTCATGGAATACCTAAAACTGAATAACTGGTCAGTTTTATTCAGTTCTATTACTAGACCTACTGGCGTAGGATTTTCCTTACTACTAGGATTAAGTCCGGAACCTGATTTCATTTGTCGCCCGTAAATGCATCAAGCACTGCTATTTATTACATAACGAGATGAAGAGATTTTGTGATTTCTTCCAGTTGGGTTTTTAAGGCGGCTTAGTATTTACAAGTAATACTTGTGTATGGTGCCTGCTCTTTTGGTGGGTACCCGTAAACTAAAAGAGGAGATAGATAATGAGTGCTCACTTTTCCCCATCGGGTAAGTCGAATCTTAAGAAAGAAGCTCGTAAAGGGCTACTGTGTTTTGGCGCGGCAGTTTTGTTGGCCGCGTCAGGTGTTAGCAATGCGTTGGCTGCTGATAAAAAGTTTAATCTGAAAACACCTACTGCTTTTAAAACAGATTTACCCATTACAGGAACCACTGCGGTACATTTTAATAATTTGATAAAAGCGGTATCTGGCGGAACAATAAGGTTCAAGTATTTTGAGCCTGGTGAATTGATTCCAGCGTTTGAAATTCATAAAGCAGTATCTGACGGGCAGGTGCAAGCTGGATATACTTGTTCTGCATATCTTGGCGGATCTCTAAAAGAAGCTATTCCGTTTTGTACTTTCCCCTTCTCCCCACAGCCAGATGTTTTTATGGCTTGGATGTATGAAGGTAACGGCATGAAGTTGTATCAAAAGATGTATGACGATGCTGGTTATAATTTGAAGGCCTTTCCTCTCGCTGTTTACTCATCAGAAGGAGCTGGTTGGTTTACCAAGAGAATTGAAAAACCCGAAGACTGGAAAGGGATCAAAATACGTATTGGTGGTTTTGCAGCTGGCACACTGAAGAAGATGGGCGCCATACCCACATTGATTCCATTCGGGGAGATTTTCCCTGGTCTTGAAAAGGGCGTTATTGATGCTGCTGAAATGGGACTGCCATCGAACGACTTACGGGCAGGCTTGTATAAAGTTGCCAAGTTTTACCACATGCCTAGTTGGCACCAACCTACCACGATTATAGAGTTAGTCATCAACAAGGATATTTGGAATGAAATGTCGGAGACACAGCAAGCACAAATGGAGGCCGCAGTTAAGGCCACCAATCTTTGGTCTATGACTCATGCTGCTGCAACTCAAACTGCAGCCATTGAGGAACTGGAAGCCAAGGGTGTGGAGATCGTTAAATGGGATACCGAAATGATTTCCACACTGCGTAAAGCGTTCAATGAAACTGTTGAAGAACTCTCCGCTGAGCATGCAAATCTCAAAGCTGTCTGGGACGATATGGCGCAGTTCATGGCGGAATATAAGAAGTGGGAAAGTCTTGGTATGATTCGTCGTGACGAGACTATGTTCGACTGATCTAGTAGAAATCTAAGATACTGACGAAACCCGGTCCTGCCTAAAGGGCCGGGTTTATTCTTTTGTGGAGGGGCAATTGGAGCAATCTTCATTTAGTCTGCGTGTTGAGAACATCATTCGCGCGATTGGGGATTCAGCAAGTTGGTTTTGTTTACTGCTTATTGCATTCGTTTGTGCATCGGTGTTACTTCGTTATGTCGCAGGTGTTTCAAGTCTGGCGTTTGATGAGTTGCAGTGGCATATCTATTCGGCTTCCTGGTTGCTTGGGTTTTCTTACGCCACCACGAAAAGAAGTCATGTACGTAATGACATTTTGTTCAACAAGTTTTCTAAGCTAACCCAGGCACGAATTGATCTCTACAGTCATCTTCTACTGGTACTGCCTTTTGTTGGCGTGATCTTGTATCACTCCTGGTCCTTTGTTGAATGGTCATATCTGCAAAATGAAGGTTCCATCGATCCTGATGGCTTGCCCGGTCGATGGGTCATTAAGTCAGTGTTACTGATTGGATTCTTTTTATTTGGTGTTGCTTCTTTAGTCAGAGTCATTGATCTCAAGCGAGTCATCGCAGGATTAAAACGGGGCGTCGCTGATGTTTGTTGAAACTACATTACTCATTGCACTTTTTGCTGTTTTTGCAATTCTTTTGCTTGTTGGGTTTCAGGTAGCCTATGTTCTGTTTGGTGTGTCGGTATTGTTTACCGTAATCGCCATGCTTTCAGACCAATTTTTGGATACAGCTATTGGTCTTGATTTCAACTACCTGGGGCTTGTGGTCAAACGAATCTATTCGTTAATGACCAACTGGATTTTAATCGCGGGAACCATGTTTATCTTCATGGGGTTTATGTTGGATAAATCGGGTATTGCTGAACGTTTATTAAGTTCAATGCAGGAATTATTTGGCAATGTAAGAGGCGGCATGGCGGTGACTGTTGCTTTAATTGGAACATTGCTTGCAGCTAGTACTGGCATCATCGGTGCTTCCGTTGTTCTGCTTGCTGTATTGAGCCTTCCGGTAATGGTCAAACAAGGCTATTCCAAAGAACTGGCAGTAGGTACAGTTTCTGCTTCTGGCTGTTTAGGAATCATCATACCGCCATCTATTATGTTGGTATTTATGGCAGACCAGATTGGATTGCCCGCGGGTGATTTATTCATGGGTGCAGTTTTCCCGGGATTAATTTTAGCTTTTCTCTATGTGGTTTACATTCTTACCTACTCTTTCATCAGACCACAAGTGGCGCCGTTGGCGGAGGATAGAGAACCCGTCGGCTGGAAAACGGTGATGCGGGTATTAATAGATGCGCTGCCTATATTGGTTTTAATGTTTCTCGTTCTGGGTTCTATTATTGCCGGCATCGCTACAGTAACTGAGGCCGCAGGTGTTGGTGCTCTGAGTGCCGTGATTCTCGCCGCACTCTATCGAAAGCTGAACCTGAGCATGTTACGAGAATCGTTGCGCGGCACTTTCGATACGATGGGTTATATCTTTGCCATTATCGCTGGCGCTAGTGTATTTGCGTTTGTAGTGCGCGCCCTTGGCGGTGACGAGATTATTGAAGATGCCTTAACTAGTCTCCCTTTTGGTGATTTAGGGTTGATACTATTTATGCTGTTTTGCGTTTTCCTATTGGGCTTTTTCCTTGATTGGATTGAAATCACATTTATTCTATTGCCTTTAATTACGCCGATTATTGCGGGTATCGATCTGGCTGTGCCCGGTTACGGTGTGGTCGATAATCCAGCATTGGTGTGGTTCACAATACTGGTTGCAGTCACGATCCAGACCTCATTTCTGACACCACCCGTTGGTTATGCACTGTTCTACGTTAAAGGGGTCTGCCCACCTGAGATTAAGATGGCGCACGTATATCGAGGTGTTATTCCGTTTGTCATTTTGCAATTAATTGCGGTGTCTATCGTATTTGTATGGCCATCTATCGCAACCTGGCTACCAGCGTATGTTTATGGCTAGTAGACTCAGAAAGTTATATTAATCTTAGATCAATAAATTCTCACTTTTATTCAATTAACTTAGAGGTCTACTTAGACCATATTGAATGGAATTTTGTTTAGCGTCGGCATAACGAATTCATAATTAAACGCCTGCTACTCGGAGAGATCATGAGCGAATACACAAGTTACGATTTGGTCGAATGGGGCGAGCCATTTGAAAAGCGATACCACGAATTGCCAAAACCAACGGGCGTGGAGGTTTTGATTAAAGTAACGGCAGCCGGGCTTTGTCATTCGGACTTGCATATCAAGAAAGGTTATATGGATTTAGGCCAGGAAGGACAGCTTAGATTCACCGAGCGGGGGGCAAAATTGCCTATGACCTATGGGCATGAGATAGCAGGTATCGTTGAGGCTGTTGGCGATGATGTAACAAACGTTAAATGTGGCCAGCAAGTTTTGGTTTATCCCTGGCTAGGTTGCGGTGATTGTTTGGCCTGCCAAGATGATCGCGAAAGCGACTGCATGGCAATGCGGGTGATCGGTCTAAAGCAAAATGGTGGATTCGCAACTCATTGTTTGGTTGAAAATGAGAAGTACCTGGTAGATATAGAGGGACTTGATGCTACAGCTGTTGTGCCCCATGCCTGTTCTGGAATTACTGTATTTAACGCCCTAGAAAAATTGGGCGAATTGCGTGAATATGAATGGATGGCCATTATTGGTTGTGGTGGTCTTGGCATGAATGCTATCGCTATTGCCCGAGCCAAGGCTTTTAAAAATATTATTGCTGTTGATATTGATGATGCCAAATTAGATGCAGCGCTGGATATGGGGGCAACGAAAACCCTGAATAGCTCTCGTGACGATGCGGTCACAGAGTTACAGCGGTTGGCAGAAAATAACTTGATGGGAGTTATTGATACGTTTGGAGGCGCTGCAACGGCTCATATTGCGGTACGTGCGTTATGCAAGGCCGGACGCTATGTAATTGTCGGTCAGGCCGGGGGCGACTTTCAGATGCCACAGGTATGGCTAACACAGAAAGCGATGACTGTGCGTGGTAGCCATGTTGGTAATTCACCTCAGTTGCGAGCTCTTATTGACATGGTGCGTGCAGGCAAGATAAAACAGATGCCAATCGATAGGCGGCCATTGTCAGAAATTAATCAGGCGATGGGAGATCTCGAAGCGGGTAATGTCACGGGTCGTATCGTTTTTGATGTATAGGAAGGATAAACACCCTTTTCACCTTGAATTCGGCGACACCGCTAACTTTCGTCGAATGGAATCTAAGGTTAATCGCTGGGTACCATTGGGAACTTCCATCCTGATCGGTGGAACAATTGTGTCAGGACTCAATTGAGGTACACCCTCGCTCTTTTTGGTTTCTGGGCAAAAGGCCCTACCAGTCTCATCCTTGAGCAACACTCGTCGTTACACGGTAATCGAGTATATAAGCTGTAAAAGCCCGACTAATCGAGAAAAGACCAATAAAAATGGTAAGAAACCAATGAAAACCTATCAACATTACATTAATGGTGAGTGGGTCGAGCCATCATCAGGTGAGTGGTTTGATACTGAAAACCCTTACACGGGTGAAGTATGGGCCAAGGTGGCGCGGGGTAGCGCTCAA
This sequence comes from Gammaproteobacteria bacterium, assembly GCA_014239255.1. Taxonomy (GTDB): domain Bacteria; phylum Pseudomonadota; class Gammaproteobacteria; order Arenicellales; family UBA868; genus UBA868. The sequence goes on along the minus strand of JAAZZE010000080.1, from coordinate 3,796 downwards.
GATGCCGACCGAGCGGCAAGAGCGGCGAAAGTTGCGTTTGAGGGTGAGTGGGCCGAGATTCGACCTACTCAGCGCGGCAAACTACTGGTCAAGCTTGCTGAGATTGTCGAACGCGAAGCTGGCCGATTGGCTGAGCTAGAAGTTCGAGACAACGGCAAGTTGATTGCTGAGATGAGCGCCCAGACTAAATACCTTGCCGAGTGGTATCGTTATTTCGGGGGGCTTGCCGACAAAGTGGAAGGCGCCGTTTTGCCGTCAGATCGTCCTGGCGTGTTCAATTTTACGCGGCATGAGCCATTGGGTGTGATCGCAATGATTACCGCCTGGAATTCACCTCTCCTCCTGCTTGCTTGGAAACTAGCCCCGGCTCTCGCGGCTGGCAATACCGCGGTAATTAAACCTTCTGAATTCACATCAGCCTCATCGTTGGAGTTCATGGAGTTGGTTGCTGAGGCGGGATTTCCCAGGGGTGTAGTGAACTGCATTTCCGGTATGGGTCTGGAGATTGGCCAGCCACTTGTCGATCATCCAGAGGTCTCCAAGGTTGCCTTCACGGGCTCGGATGTTGCCGGGCAGAGAATTTATGAAAGCGCAGCAAAGAAAATTATGCCCGTAACCCTGGAACTGGGAGGCAAGTCACCAAACATCGTATTCGAGGACGCAGATTTTGAAGCTGCAGTGATGGGTGCAATATCCGGTATTTTTGCCGCCACCGGTCAGACTTGTATCGCCGGCTCACGTTTATTGGTCCAACGCTCTATCCATGAGAAATTTGTCAAGCGTTTGGTTGAAGTGGCTGGTGAAGCCAATATCGGGGATCCCATGTCGTTGGAGACTCATGTTGGACCAGTAACGACCCCTCCACAATATCAGAAGATACTTGATTATATTGATATTGCCAGGGACGATGGCGCAAAGTGTGTTCTCGGTGGAAAGCCCTACACCGGCGAGGGCGCTAGGGGAAAGCGGTTTATTGAGCCGACCATCTTTACTGAAGTTCGTAACGATATGCGCATTGCGCAGGAAGAAGTTTTTGGTCCGATCCTATCGGTTATTCCATTTGATACCGAAGAAGAAGCCGTAGAGATTGGTAACGACGTCGTATTCGGGCTGGCTGCGGGTGTATGGACCAGTGAAATTGGCAGGGCATTGCGCATGTCAGAGAAACTCAAAGCCGGGACAGTATGGGTTAATACATATAGAGCAGTCAGCTTTATGAGTCCGTTTGGCGGTTATAAACGTTCTGGCCAGGGCCGCGAAAGCGGGAAGGAGGCGATAAAGGAATTTCTACAGACCAAGTCGGTGTGGATAGCGCAGCAGACTACCGCGGCCAATCCGTTCATCATGCGTTAATGGGGTTTTCTGCTATGCATGAGTCTATCGCCCTGTCACGCTTTACTATCAAAGTGTTACCCAATGATGGTGCACGACCGAGAGAACTTTCGGCGAATATGAAGCCACATCCATTGTCCTACATGGAATTGCCCTTCGACCCTGAGTACTCACTTTACAACTCGCGGATGACGCCGGAGCACCTGAGTCACGTTTCGGATGATGAACAATACTGGGCCGTGCGCCAGAAAGTGATTTTTCGTAACACAGGAGAGTTTCCGGTTCAGATTGCGGGCCGTGATGCAGAAGTGTTTGCGAATCGTGTATTCGCCCGCGATGTAAGTCGGATGAAAGTGGGGCGCTGCGCCTATAACTTTGCACTATATCACCACGGCGGCATGATAACCGATGGAGTCATCCTTCGACTGGCAGAAGAGAAATTCTGGATGGCACAAGCTGATGGCGAGTTGATGAAGTGGTATATGGCCCATGTGGCTGACTTGGATGTGGCAATTTGTGACCCAGGTGTTTGGGTAACCCAGATTCAGGGACCGCGCTCTATGGATGTACTGCGTGACGCAACAGATGGTGACTTCCCTAGTCCTTGGCGTTATTTTGATATTGCCGAAGTAAGTATCGCAGGAGAGCAGGTGCTTATCACGCGTACGGGTTTTTCTAATGAACTCGGCTGGGAGTTCTATCTACGCCCGGGGAACAATGCCGAGGCAATCGGCGAACGAATCTGGGAAGCTGGTCAGAAATACGGAATCATTCTGACAGGTGTTCCGGTGTTTCGTGCACGGCGGATTGAGGCCGGGCTCATGAGTCAGGCAGAGTTTGATGAGACTACTACGCCGTTCGACGTCGGCCTCGGACATTTTTTGCACGCGGATAAAGTTGCTGACTTTGTCGGTCGTTCTTCATTGGAAGAAACGGACAAGCGATCACGCACTTTTGGAATGCGGGTGCGTGACGGCATTGCTCAGTTAGGCCGCAATATCACTATCAATAGCAAAACTGTAGGAAAGGTTTGCTCTTCGGCCTGGTCACCTTACCAACAGTGTGGGGTGGCACTGGTACGTATGGATGATCCCGCAATCGGGCCCGGTACCGAAATTTTGGTAAAGTGCAATGATGGCAAGGTTCGATTAGCGCAGTTGTGCGCTTTACCCATGTATGATGCCGAAAGGGAAATCGTTAGAGGAAGAGATACCCGTATTCCCAAAGGTCCGGCACCTTGGCGTGGATAGCACAGCAGACTACCGAGGCCAATCCGTTCATCATGCGTTAGAGCCCGCTATTTCCAGTTGCAATGAGCAAATCTTCACTAGGAGAATCTCATGAATTCTGAAGCTAGTTCGACCGAACAACAAGCTGACACTTCCGCTGATTCTTTCTGGAATTACCATCCGGATTTGCCGATTCAAACGGGTGGAATCTTTCGTAATATTACCAACCCACTTGCAGTTGCTAAAGGTATCCTGCTTTCGTGGTTTGGCGTGTATGTTCGCGGACTGTTTCTGTTGATGATTGCCGTACTATGGTTCACAGTTTTTCCAACCGTACAAACCATTGGAGAAGGTGGTTGGAGCTGGGTGCTCCAGATTTATTTAGTCAACCTTGTTTTGATGTTGTGCTGGGCCGGTGGTATTCATCTGTATTTTTATACTTTCGCAATGCAGGGAGAACACCGGCAATTTGATATGAACGCCATGCAGAAAGGTGGGCAGTTCACATTTGGTGGCCAGGTTTTCGACAACATGTTTTGGACGTTGGTTTATGGTGTGTCTATCTGGACGATCTATGAATGTGGGCTACTCTGGCTGTTGTCACAAGAGTTGATACCTTCTCACAGCTGGCACGAGGGTCCGATCTGGTTCGTATTGCTGTTTTTGATTATTCCGTTTTGGGATAGCGTTCACTTCTACTTTGTTCATCGCCTTCTGCATATGAAGTGGATGTACAAGCACTTCCACTCGGTACACCATCGCAACATCAGCGTTGGTCCTTGGTCCGGTCTGTCCATGCACCCAGTCGAGAGTGCAATTTATCTTAGCCCGGTTGTTATACATCTGTTTCTGCCTTCCGATCCTCTACACATTGTGTTTCATATCTCCTGGTATGCAATGGGGCCCGCCACTACGCACTGCGGATTCGAAGCGATGTCGATTCAGGGGAAAAATATTCCGCGGCTGGGCGACTTTTTTCATGTGTTGCATCATCGGTTTTACCAGTGCAACTATGGTAACTCTGAAGTACCACTGGATAAGCTAAACGGAAGTTTTCACGATGGAACAAAGCAGGCTAGCAGAGACCTGAAAGCCCGCTTACGTCAAAGGGTTAAACGAGCTTAAGTCCACTATGACAGCATCAAGGATTGACTCGACCTTGCCGCCCCGAAGCAAGGAGTGTATAGGAAGGATAAACACCCTTTTCACCTTGAATTCGGCGACACCGCTAACTT